>NZ_CALFQK010000047.1:0-29050 GCF_937921195.1 uncultured Salinicola sp. | reverse complement strand
GCCCGTTCCAGCTGGTCACCGGCCGGGTCTGGAAGGGCTCCGCCTTCGGCGGCGTTAAGGGCCGTACCGAGCTGCCGGGCTACGTCCAGCGCTACATGGACGGCGAGATCAAGATCGACGAGTTCGTCACCCACGACATGCCGTTCGACCAGATCAACGAGGCGTTCGAGCTGCTGCACGCGGGCAAGAGCATTCGTACGGTGCTGCATTTTTGATACGCGCCCGAAGCCGCGCGAAGGACCTTCAACTAATACGCACCCGAAGCCGCGCGAAGAGCCTTCAACACGCGTCCAAAGCCGCGAATGGCATCTGATCCATCGCGCCCGAGGCCGCGCGAACCGCGTCCGACACGCGTCCAATCCGCCGGTGGTGATGCCGCCGGTGCTGCAAGGAGAAAACCATGTCGATGAGCGAGCAGTTGGAGCTGGTCTCGGCCACCAAGAGTTTCGGTGGCTGGGTCAAGCGCTACAAGCATTACTCCCGGGCGCTGGATTGCGACATGATCTTCGCGATCTATCTTCCGCCGCAGGCCGAGGAAGGGCGCGTGCCGCTGATGTGGTGGCTCTCCGGTCTGACCTGCAACGACGAGAATTTCATGCAGAAGGCGGGGGCGCTCAAGACCGCGGCCGAGCTGGGTATCGCGATCGTCTGTCCGGACACCAGCCCCCGCGGCCTGGACCTGCCCGGCGAGCACGACAGCTACGATTTCGGTTCCGGCGCGGGTTTCTACCTCAACGCCAAGCGTGAGCCGTGGTCGAAGCACTACCGGATGTACGACTACGTCACCGAGGAGCTGCCCTCGGTGGTACGGCTGCACTTCCCGGTCAACGGTCGCGAATCGATCAGCGGTCACTCCATGGGGGGCCACGGTGCACTGGTGCTGGCGCTGCGTCAGCCTGGGCGTTATGCGGCGGTCTCGGCCTTCGCGCCGATCGTCAACCCGACCCAGGTGCCCTGGGGGCAGAAGGCTTTCGAGAACTACCTGGGCGACGACGTCGGCCTGCGCACGCAGTACGACGCCTGCGAACTGGTCGCCAAGGGCTCGTCGCGCCAGCCGCTGTTCATCGACCAGGGCGAAGCTGACAACTTTCTCGAAGAGCAGCTCAAGCCGGAGCGGCTGGAAGCGGTCTGCGAGGAGCACGATCACCCGCTGACCCTGCGCCGCCACCCCGGCTACGACCACAGCTACTTCTTCATCGCCAGCTTCATCGACGAACACTTGCGCTATCACGCCGAGAGGCTCTACGCCAAGCGCTGAGTCGACCGGCTCGTTTTCAGCTCGCCGCCCGGCGGACTTTTTAGTACCGGCCATCCCTGTAACCATCTTTTGTACCGTCGCTATGCGACATCAGAGGCTGCACTGGACGAGCTCTCGTGTGGCCTCACCCCGCCACGATAGCTTCTGATATCCATTGCGATTGCGCGGGTTGAATAAAATAGGGTTGGTCGCCCTGAATGGTGACTCGCTCACCGCTGCGGGTCTGACCCGCGTAATCGTAGATCGCCCGATGTAGCACGCAGCGGTTGTCCCACAGTGCCAGCGTATTGGGTCGCCAACGCAGACGGAAAGTGAATTCAGGTGACGTCTGATGACGGTAGAGAAAGTCGAGCAGGGCCCGGCTCTCCTCCGGCGCCAGATCGACGATTTCGGCCGTGAATCCTGGATTGACGAAAAGCGCCTGACGCCCGGTATCGGGATGGGTGCGAACGACCGGGTGGATCGCTTCCGGATATTCTTTTCCGTTCTGGAAACCGAAGGCGCTACGGTCCTGCGCCTTGCGACCGGCGTAGCGAAGCTTGTAGTTCTCCTCTCCCGAGTGGCGTGCCCGAAGCCCGGACAAAAAGCGCTGCATGGCCGGTGACAGCGCCTCGAATGCTGCGTAGCCACTGGCAAATAGCGTGTCTCCGCCGACAGGCGGCACTTCGCGCAAGTAGAGTAGGCTGCCCAATGGTGGCTCTTCGTCGCAAGATACGTCGGAGTGCCAGTGGTTGCCATTGATGGCGCGACTCAGCCCCTGACGAATCTTGCGCACGTCATCCGAAGAACCGGCATCGGCGTGGATCGGGAATATCTCCGGGTAGCCCTCCGGTCCTGGAGTCATGGGATGAATGTGCAGCTTGCCGAAACGGCGCCCCAGCGCAATGTGCTGATCGCGGGTCAGATGCTGATCGTGGAAGAACAGAACCTGGTGGTCGTGAAAGGCTTGCCTGAGCGCCTCCCACTGCTGGGTTGAGAGCGGTTTCGATAAATCCAGGCCGACGATCTCGGCACCGATATGGCCGGCAGCGGGCCGGACGTGGAATGTGTGGCGGGTCATTTCGGATTCCTCGACATGGCACAGGTGATCATGATCCTGAACTCGAAGCCGGGTGTTAAATCAGTTGTCGTTAGATCTAAATCCCTTTTTTTGCTTAGCGGACAACACGATTAGCAATGACAAAACTCTGATTGGTGGTTGTCGACGTGCCTGCGTAACGTATCGATATCACCGGGCCGTGCTCGGTGTCCATCTCAATATGGGTGCGAAGGATATTGCCAATGTCGTTTCGATTATTTTTCGGAAGGCTGAAGGTGTCGGCGTCACTGGGTGCGCTGGCGATTGCCGTTTCAGGACTGGCGATAAGCGAAAGTGCCGATGCCGAGACTCTGCGAATTGCTGAGCAATACGGTCTCGTTTACTTGCCGCTGCATGTGATTCGGGACCAGGGGTTGCTTGAGAAGAAAGCCGAAGCCGCTGGCATCGATCTGGATGTCGAGTGGGTGCAGTTGTCGGGGGGCGCCAACGTCAATAGTGCGCTGTTGTCCGATAGCATCGACATTGCGAGCGCCGGTGTCGGCCCCTTATTGACGGCCTGGGATCGTACCCGGGGCAGTCTCGACGTCAAGGCGTTTGCCGCATTGGGGGAGTTTCCCAATGATCTGGTCACCAACAATCCTGATGTCGAGACGCTCGAAGACTTCGGTCCGGGCGACAAGATTGCCGTGCCGGCAGTCACCGTTTCCGTCCAGTCACGTCTGCTGCAGATGGCGGTCGCCAAAGCCTTCGGTGACGACCAATATGATCGGCTGGATGATCTGACGGTGTCGCTACCGCATCCCGATGCCACGGCGGCGTTGATTTCGGGCGGTACCGAGATCAGCGCTCACTTCTCCAATATTCCCTATCAATATCAGGAGCTCGAGGACCCCGACGTGCACCGTGTGCTGAGTTCCTACGATATCGTGGGAGGGCCGATCACTCCGACGCTGATCTACGCCAGGTCGAGTTTCTTCGAACAGCACCCCAAGGTGTACGGGCTCTTTCTGGAGGCGCTGGAGGAGGCGGATCAGTTCATCGGTGAGCATCCTACCGAGTCCGCCAAAATCTATCGCAGCGTGACCGACTCCAAGCTCGAGGTGGCGACGCTGGAGTCGATCATCACCGATCCCAAGGTGCGCTATACGCCGGTACCGCGCAATACCTATCCCTTGGCCGAGTTCCTTCATCGTGTCGGCGCGATTCACCATCAGCCGGCCGACTGGCTGGATTACTTCGTCGATGACGCCAGTCGTTGGGAGGGCAGCTGAATGGGGGTGGCGGAAGCATGGCATTCCCGCGACGCTCCCGTACCGGGGGCCTCGTCGGTCCGGCCTCGGCTGGCCGTGGACGCGGTGACCCTGGAGTATGTCACGCGTCAGGGGGGGGTGCGGGCGACCCAGTCGGTAAGCTTCGACGTGCTGCCGGCGGATCGCTTCGTCTTGCTGGGGCCGTCCGGATGCGGAAAGTCGACCTTGCTCAAGGCGGTGGCGGGTTTTCTGCGGCCGACGGAGGGCGAAATACGTCTCGACGGCGCGTCGATTCGTGGCGCGAGCCCCGATCGTTTCGTGGTCTTTCAGGACTTCGATCAGCTCATGCCATGGAAAAGCGTGCGCCAGAACGTGGTGTTCCCGTTGCGAATCGCACGGGGGCTCGATCGTCGGACGGCGGAAGCGCGCGCGGATAAAGTGTTGGAGACGGTCGGGCTGTCGCGTTTCGCCCATGCTTATCCCCATACGCTATCTGGCGGTATGAAGCAGCGCGTGGCGATCGCGCGAGCCCTGGCCATGGAACCGAAGATCCTGCTGATGGATGAACCTTTCGCTGCGCTCGATGCGCTGACGCGGCGCAAGATGCAGGAGGAGCTGCTGGCGCTGTGCGAGCAGACCGCATCGACACTACTGTTCGTCACCCACTCCATCGAAGAAGCGCAGATCGTCGGCAATCGTGTGTTGCTGCTGTCTCCACATCCCGGCCGCGTGCGTGCCGAGCTCGATTGCAGCGAAGACTCGCTCGCCAGCCTGGGCAGCCCGACCACCCAACGTCGCGGCCGCCATATTCACGAATTGCTGTTCGATATCCGGGCGACGTCGTCATCGCCATCCGAGGTGTCGACATGAGTCGACAACTGCCGATACCGCGTGAGGATCGTTACGTCGAACTGGCGCCGGTCGACGAACGGGTGCGGGTACAGTCGCGACCATGGTGGCAACGCCTCTGGGATAGCGCGCTGGTCCGCAAAGGCGTCATCCTGATACTGCTGGCCCTGATCTGGGAGGCGTTGGCACGCTATCAGAACAACCCCTTGATGCTGCCCAGTGCGTTGGATACTGCCAGTGCCCTGTGGGCCGGTATCGGAGACGGCACGCTGCCGTCCAAGGTGGCGAATTCGCTTTTCGTCTTGATCAAGGGTTATGCATTGGGTGTCGTCGGCGCGCTGGCGTTGACCGTATTGGCCGTTTCCACGCGGGTGGGCCGGGATCTGCTCGGTACGTTGACCTCGATGTTCAGTCCGTTGCCAGCGATCGCGCTGTTGCCGCTCGCGCTTCTGTGGTTCGGGCTGAGGGAGGGTAGCCTGGTCTTCGTGCTGGTTCACTCGGTGCTGTGGGCGATGGCCGTCAATATCCATGCTGGTTTTCAAGGGGTGCCCGAAACGCTCAGGCTGGCGGGAAGAAATTACGGGCTGCGAGGGCTGCGCTATGTCGTCCATCTACTCATTCCTGCGGCGCTGCCGTCGATTCTGGCGGGATTGAAGATTGGCTGGGCGTTTGCCTGGCGCACACTGATCGCAGCGGAATTGGTGTTCGGGGCTTCCTCCGGTGGCGGAGGGCTGGGTTGGTACATTTTTCAGAATCGCAACGAACTGTACACCGATAACGTCTTCGCGGGACTCGTGGTCGTGATTCTCATCGGTCTGCTGGTCGAGAATCTCGTTTTCGAAACCCTCGAGACCGTGACGGTGCGACGGTGGGGTATGCAAAACCCAGGTTGAAACGTTGTCGTCGATTCCATTGCAGGAGGACTTTCCATGCCGCTGACTCAGGTCGTCAATTATTTCAATCAGCACCTCGATATCTTCAATCCGCGCTCGACGCTCTCCCACCACGCGCATTTTCATTATCGAGATGGGTCGATCTCGGCAACCTTGCTCGACCGTCAGTTGTACCCTCGCCAACGCACGGTCTATTCGCTCAAACGTCTCGACCATGAAGCGCAGGAGGCCTACACAGAAATTCGCGACGACTCCGGTGGTCAGTTGATCACCGACTCTCTCTATTTCCTGGCCTGGGATCGAGAGGACGTCGTCTTTGTCGATCGTTTCCAGCGGGTGCTTCACGCGCTCCATCACTTGAGCCAGGACCCCGAAGCCAAGCAACGGCTCATTGTCGATGTGCATTGGCGCCACATTCAGGCGGTCGAGGATTCTCATGGTTCGGTCTACGAAGGCTTGCTAGCGCGTCTCGGCATGTCGCCGGATCGTGTCATTCTGCGGCTCCAGGGTGAAGCGCTACTGCAGCACGCGCATGCGCGTCGTGCCGCCGCGAGCTTTCATCACCGTGGCTATCCATTACTCGCGGCGGACGTGGCCACCGACACACCGGAAAGAGAGTGGCGAACGTTGCACGAGCATGGCGTGCGCTGGGTTTCGCCAGCACCCCAAGCGTTGGCGAGTGCCAGACAGGGCAGCCTCAGCCTTCCGCGACTGGATGAGTGGACACGACATGCCAAGCGTGGCGGGCTGGAGGTCTGGTGGCCGGGCCTTGACGAACCTGGGGACCTGGGGCGTGTTTCGCGGTTCGAGCCCGATTTCGTCAGTGGCGAGTGGATCGAGCGCGTGGTCACGGAAGCGCCTGCCGTGGGATCGTGACGCGGCCAGCGCCGGGCGACGGATGCCCAATCGTGATTCCTGATGCGCTTGGCGTAAACGCTCGGGCTTAGCTAAGCCTGAAGGCCAGCTCGCCGAGCAGTGCCGTCAGCAGGAGGCGTAAACTCGCAGCACGAGTGCATAGGTATCTTCAGGGACGTCTTCGGTAGTTACAACACCGATACGCCATACTCGATCGCCTGGTCTTCCCACGCTTGCACTTCGTCGTAGAACGCCCGATCTGTCACCGCGAACCCACTAATCAGGTGTTGCGTCAGTAGCGGTTGGTATCTTTTAGCCGTAGTGAGTTCGCTCAGGGCGCTACGCAGATGCACGAGGGTCGTCGCATCGGTTTTTGCCGAGGTCATCAGCGGCAGCGAGGCGCACAGTGGCGTTTCACCGATGATTGCCAGTCCGCTAAGTTCTTCAGGGTGATGGAGACTTAGCAGTGCCCAGGTAATGCAATCGATAGCCGCCATATCCGCACGCCTGTCGCGCAGCGCCGCCAGCGACTGACAGTGGCTCCCACTTATCAATGTACTACGGAAGAACTCGCCGTCGCGTGCCAATGGGGCGATGACATGGCGTAGTGAGTTATAGCCAGAGTGCGAGTCATGGCTGTTGCATACCGCGCGGCGGCCATGAAAATCGCTTATGGTGAGGTCTTCATCTTCCTTTCGCGCTACCAGCCAACTGCGATAGCGCAATCCCTCACAGCCTGGCGCGTTGGAATGAAAAGCGCCGACCACTTGTACATCGGGTAGTAACGCCACCAGCGGATAGCCGCAGGTTTGGCTCAGCAGCAGACTGTCATCGCGCCAGTGCGGTAGCAGGTCGGTAGGTCACTCAACTTCGGCTGGCACGCCGCGCTGCGACAACAGCGTCGTCAGCTCTGAGGTCAGGGCGACCGTCGAGGCATGATGGATATCGTACATCGGCAGTGAAATGACCGGCATTCTGTGCACCCTTGTGCGGCCCCGGATGGACGTTGACGTTGACCGGTTTGCGCCAGAAGCGCGCTAACCACTCGCTGTAACCGACGACATGAAACCCCTGGTTGCGCTTATGGTAGTCGGTGCGATACAGCAGATAGACTTTGCGCAGACCGTACCACGGGAGACCGGGCAGATCGTGATGCACAGCATGGTAGTTGAGATTCAGGAACAATAGGCGCCACGGCCATGCGGCTTCGTTATTGACTGATCGTGCCAGCGGAGCCTCCTCGGCGCGGTGTTCGTAAAAGGAGCGTACTTTGGTCAGCGACAGGGCTGGATAGCTCACCGCGCCCAAGAACCACAACGGTGAGAACCCTGCTGCTGCATCCAGTAAAGCAGCCCCGCCAGTAGCGTCAGATGAACCAACCACATGGTGATGGCCGCACGATCCCGCGCCTGCATCATTTTCTTCGATGTGGCCGCGATATCCAGCAGTGGACCCAACAACAAACGGCCGGGAAAGGTATTGCGTAGATGAATCACGCGTTGCTGCCACGGCTTGAGTCTTACCCAACGTTCAGGTGACAGATAGTAGGTTTCCGGATCTTCGTCGGGATCGGTCAGCGTATGATTACGGTGGTGTGCCAAATGCGAGTCGCGGTACAGGCCATAGGGATACCATACTGCCAGCGGCAAGGTGCCAAACAGCTGGTTCAGACGTGGGAAGCGCGTGGGATGACCATGAATCAATTCATGCTGTAGCGACATATACCAAGTAGTAAGCACAATCTGCAGCAGGGTGGTCGCGAACAGCCCCAGCGTTTGCCAATAGACCACGCAGGCGAACCAGCCGCTATAAACGGTCGCTATGAGTATCCAGGTAGGCAGCTCACTGCGCCCTATCCAGCTGTGCATCAGTTGCTGTACCACGGAGCGCTGTCGTGGATCGATATAGGCGTTTGCCATGTAGAGGCTATCAACATATGAGGCGGATGAAGTTCTCCGCCCATGGATGGGGCACCGTGCTAATCACAAAGGCCGTGCTCTTGCGACTTATGCAAAAAGTGGCGAAGAAAGTCGGCTCCTCCGATGCCATATAGCATCATGGGTGCGCGACCCGGTCTCCCTAGCGAGAGGCGTGTTTCCACTTCGCGGTGCTGACATCGACCTCCTTGGGAATCAGCCCGATATCATAAAAGGTGTCGGCCAGCGTCTGCTGTTCGGTGAGAATGTCGTCGGTGACCGGCTCCAGACCGTAGTCGGTACGCTCGATGGCACGCTGCCAGATCGGTACCGGCAGGTCCGTGGCGCTAGAGAGTATCTTTGCCGCCTCAGCGTGGTGATTCGAGGTCCACTGGCTGACCGCTTCAATCTGCTGATTGAACAGATTGACCAGGTCGGGGTAGGACTCGGCGAAGTCGCGACTCGACAGATAGAAGCTGTAGTGTGGCACCAGGTCTGTGGCATCGGTCAGCAGTCTCGCGCCGGCATTCACTTCCGCTTCGGCATAGTAGGGGTCCCAGATGGCCCAGGCATCGACCGAGCCTTGCTGGAAGGCAGCGCGGGCATCGGCCGGTTTTAGATAGCGCGGGGTAATTTGTGAGTACTCGAGATCGGCGGAGGCGAGTGCCGTAGCCACCAGGTAGTTGACGTCGGAGCCTTTGTTGAGCGCCACCGATTTTCCCTCGAGATCGGCGACGCTATGAATCGGTGAATCCTTCGGCACGAGGATGGCTTCGGTTTTCGGATTGGCTGGCGTTCGCGAGACATAGACCAGGTCGGCGTTGGCGGCCTGAGCGAAGATCGGCGGCGCGTCACCGACGGTCGCGAAGTCGATGCTGCCCAGATTGAGTGCCTCGAGCATCTGCGGGCCGGCGGGAAATTCGATCCACTCGGTATCTATGCCGCGCGACTCGAGTGCCTGGTCGAGCGTGCTGCGGGCCTTAAGCAAGGTAAGAATGCTCGCTTTCTGGAATCCGATTTGAATACTCTGCGGGGCATCTTCCGCCAGCGCCGAGGTCGACGACATCACTAGTGCCAGTGCCGATGCGGCCAAGTACTTGAGATAGGATGGGCGAGATATTCGATGGGGCGATTTGTCATGTTTTTGCGAGACAAAATTTCCTTTAAGCGCTTCCATGTAAGGAGTCCTTTTGGTGGTGATTTGTGGTTTATACCGTTCGACGGTAAATCGTTTCTTTTGTCTGGTGAAATCGTTTTAGAGTAAAAATAAATGAGGCGTGATGTATAGAAAAAGCCGCCGAAGCGGCTCAATGGTTTCCCGTCACGCATCGTTTTTCCGGTCATGAGTCATGTCATGAACTGGACGTGGCCTTGGGCCGTTCGACATTGGCGATCGTCTCCCCGAAAGGACCCATGTTGACTGCGATATCGGATGCATTGATGTTGGTCTCCAGCGGCAAAAGCGGCAGCACCGATTCGCCAAAACGCCAAGCTTCCTCGAGGTGCGGATAGCCCGACATGATGAAGGTGTCGATGCCGAGCTGCTGGTACTCGCGCATGCGTTCGGCAACGGTTTTCGGGCTACCGACCAGCGCGGTACCCGCCCCACCTCGGACCAACCCCACGCCGGCCCATAGATTGGGGCTGATCTCGAGGTTGCTGCGATCGCCCCGATGCAGTTTCGCCATGCGCGATTGGCCGACGGAGTCCATGCGTGAGAAGACCTTTTGTGCGGCAGCAATGGTGTCGTCGTCGAGATGAGAAATCAGCTTGTCGGCAGCGTGCCACGCCTCCTCGTCGGTCTCTCTGACGATGACATGCAGACGAATGCCGAAAGTCACATCGCGGCCAACCTTGGCTGCCGCCTCGCGCACGGTGGCGATCTTCTCGGCGACCTGCGCTGGGGGCTCGCCCCAGGTCAGGTACTTGTCGACCGTTCTGGCGGCGACGTCGATCGCCGGCTGGGAGGAGCCGCCGAAGTAGAGCGGGGGACCATTGGGCGTCACCGGCCGGAAGATCAGCTTGCCCTCCTCAATGTGCAGATGCTTGCCGTCGTGATTGACGGTCTCGCCAGCCAGCAGGCGCTGGTAGACGTCGAGAAATTCGTGGGTCACCTCGTAGCGCTCGGCGTGGTCGAGGAAAATGCCATCGCCGCGGTTCTCGACCGGATCGCCGCCGGTCACCACATTGATCAGCAGGCGGCCGCCGGAAATGCGGTCCAGCGTCGCGGTCATCCGTGCGGCAACGGCGGGCGACTGCAGTCCCGGCCTGACCGCGACCAGAAAGCGCAGCCGCTGCGTCAGCGGGGCCAGCGCCGAGGCCACGACCCAGGAGTCCTCGCAGCTTCTCCCCGTCGGCAGCAGTACGCCGTAGTATCCTAGTTGGTCCGCGGATTGTGCGATCTGACGGAGATAGTTGATATCGACGTTACGGCCACCCTTCGAGGTTCCCAGGTAATGGCCATCGCCATGAGTCGGTAGAAACCAGAGCACCTTGAGTTTGGACGCTGCATCGTTGGATGACGTGGTCATGATCACTTCTCCTGATTCGTGGGCTCGTAAATGTGTGCATTGTGCGTATCGACCTCGCGCGGCAGTACGCCGGCCTCGAAGAAGGCGTCCGCGATTTTCTGTTGCGCCTCGAATTGGGACGTCGATACCGGCTCGACCTGATAACTGCGATTGCCGAGTGCCGCTTCGATGATCTGGGGTTCGATACCTCCCCAGATCGGACTCAGGCGTTGGGCTGCCTCGTCGCGATGGGTGCGCACCCAGTCGCCGGTCTCCTTCAGCGTGCGATAAACGGTTCTAACGACTCCCGGATGGGACTCGGCGTAAGGCGTGGCGGCGAGATAGAAGCGGGTATAGTTTGCGAGGCCATCGCTGCCATCCACTATCGTGCGGGTGTCGTCTTGGGCACGTGCCGTGGAGAGATAGGGCTCCCAGGCGATCCAGGCATCGACGTTCTTCTGCACGAAGGCTGCGCGGGCGTCCGAGGGTGTTAGATAGGAGACTTGGACGTCATCGAGTGTAAGCCCGGCGCGATTTAGCGCGGCCAGCAGCAGGTAGTGATTCCCGGCGCCGCGAGTGACTGTGATGCGCTTGCCTTGCAGGTCGGCGACACTGTCGATACTGCTGTCGGCGTGCACGATCATCGCCTGACCGGCCGGTGATGGCGCCTCGGTGGCGTAGAACGTCAGATCGGCGTTGGCGGCTTGGGCAAAGATCGGCACGGTGTCGGCCACGTCCGCGCTGAGATCCAGATCGCCCAAGTTGAGCGCTTCGAGCATGGGCAGTCCGCTGGTGAATTCATGCCAGCGAATGTCTACGCCCTGCTGCGCGAGGCGATCGTCCAGCACGCCACTGTCACGTATCAGCCCCATCAGGGTCGACGAGCGCTGATAGCCGATACGCACTTCGTCGTCCGCTTGGCTGGAGAGTGTAGTAGTGGTCAAGGTAATGGCAACGAGGCCGGCCAGTAGTGACCGGAATGAGACGTGCATGGGAGCAGTAACCTCTTAGGGATTGTCGTCGGAATGCAGAAGGGCTTTGAATGCTGTCGCCGCAATAGGGTCTTTCGGGAAACATGACGGAAGTCGAGTCGTCATTCCCAGAGATTGGGTGTGATCGATGCCGAAAAACCAGAGACAAATCGCTTGCGCACTCTGGTGACACGATCGAAAACGTGTCGTTGCACCTTGCCGATATTGGCGCCGTAGACATGCACGCTGATCGAGACCTGGTCCTGGAATGCATTCTCGACTTGGTGGATGTCACCGCTCTCCGGCAGCAGAGGTTCGACGTCGCCAGCGGTTAGCCTGACCGGCTCGCCGCGGATCAACGTGCCGGCTTCGCTGCGGTAGGGTGTCGAGATCTCGGCGCCGCGTAACATGCCGATAAGACCCCACACCGTATGATCGTGAATCGGCGTCTTTTGTCCGGGGCCCCAGACGAAACTCACGACAGAGAATCGTTCCAGCGGATCGCAGTGGAGCAGGTACTGCTGGTAGTACTCTGGGTGCGGTTGTGCAAAGGCCTCCGGCAGCCAGTCGTCGTGCTCGATCAAGCGAGACAAATGGGGCGTCAGACGACCCACGAGTGCCGTATCTTCCACCTCGTTTTCCACGATCTCCGTCACGTTTCGAACGAAAGTCGTCAAGGGCGTAAGGGCGCTTTCGCGCCGTTCGATAGCGAGCGAATTCATGAGACGCTCGCCGTTACCTGACGACGAGGTGCGTCGGCAGTGGTGTGGTCGGTGGTGGATTGCCCCAGTACTTTGCGCAGAACCTGCGTTTCGAGGTCCGAAGCGCCCGGTGAAGAGGGTTCTCTGGGGCGGGGCAATGGAATCTCGAGATCCATCCCGATACGACCCTGTTCGAGGACGATCACGCGATCGGCCAATTGAACCGCCTCCGGAACATCGTGCGTCACCAGCAGCACGGTAAAACCGTGCTGTTGCCACAGTCGCTCGATCAACGCCTGCATCTCTAGGCGCGTCAGCGCATCGAGAGCACCGAGCGGCTCATCGAGCAGCAGTAACCTGGGCTGGTGAATCAATGCCCTGGCCAGCGCCACCCGCTGTTGCTGTCCACCGGAAAGCTGCGCCGGCCACACATCGGCCTTTTCGACAAGCCCAACCTCGCGCAGCGCTTCTTGGGCGCGAGGTTTCCAGTCACCATTGAGCCCTAACCCAACGTTGTGCAGCACGCTCTTCCAGGGGAGCAGGCGCGCATCCTGGAACATCAGGCGGGTATCGTCCGTGCGCGAATCGAGCGTGACGTCACCGACGGCAATCTCCCCGCGTGAAATTGATTCGAGTCCAGCCAGCATGCGCAGTAATGTACTTTTGCCGCAGCCACTACGACCGACGATGGCGACGAACTGGCCGGCCGGGACGTGAAGGTCGATTTCCTTGAGCACTTCCAATTCGCCAAATTGCTTGCCGACGTCGTTCAGCGCCAAGGCGGTGCCATGCTGGTCCGCCGAGCGGCGAATTTGTGAAGTTGAGTCAGCAATGTCGTCAGCGATAGCGTGGCGTTTTCGAGTTACAGTGGCGACGCTCATCGTACGGCTCCTTGTGTGTAAGCGGGGTTCCAGCGCAACCAGCGGCGCTCGAGAAAGCGTGCCGACTCGTCGGCCAGCTTGCCGAGAATGGCGTAGAGAACGATAGCCAGAACCACGACGTCGGTTTGCAGGAATTCGCGGGCGTTCATGGCCAGATAACCGATACCGGAGTTCGCCGAGATGGTTTCCGCGACGATGAGTGTCAACCACATCAGGCCAAGCGAGTAACGGACTCCCACGAGAATGGAAGGCATGGCGCCGGGTAGCACGACGTTGGTGAACAGGGCCCGACCCGAGAGACCGTAGCTTCTGGCCATCTCCATGAGATCGGGATCGATGCTGCGAATGCCGTGAAAGGTGTTCAGGTAGATGGGAAAGGCGGTGCCTAGGGCGACCAGAAAGATCTTCGCGGTCTCGTCGATGCCGAACCACAGGATGACCAGCGGAATCAGCGCCAGATGGGGGACATTGCGTACCATCTGCACGGTGCTATCGAGGAGCTTCTCGCCCCACCACGAAAGGCCACTGATCATGCCGAGAAGCAGTCCGATGCTGCCACCGATCAGAAAGCCGAAAGCAGCCCGCTGGAAACTGATCAAGAGATGATGAAAGAGCTCGCCGTTGCGGGAAAGTTCCCAGCCGGCTTCGAGCACGGCCGATGGCGACGGCATCACGCGGCTGGAGATGAAACCGGCGGATACCGCCAGTTGCCAAATCAGTAATATGGCAACGGGAACCAGCCACGGAAGGACGCGATCCAGTGTGCGTCGATTGATCGGAACCATCGCTATTTTCCTCGGATACGGACAATGATGTCGTGCAGTATTGAAGAAAGTAACAGCGTCCGATCGTGCTAGTGAAATGAGAAATAAAGAATTGGATATGTAGCGAGACATGGACACTGATAAGCAAATCACGCAGAGCTTTTCGTGATTTTAATTGAAGCTGAGATGCGCCGAGGGCGATCGATGCCATCGGCGCGTCTCGTCTGGGGCTCAGCGTGTCGTGTCGGCGGTCGACGCCGTGTCGGTATGGGTGTTGTCGCGGAGCGCGCGGGTAAAGGCGTCGTCGAACAGTCGCGAGACGTCGTAGGTATCGATCAGGCCGATACCGGCGAAGAAGTCGACCGTCTGCTGGGCGCCATCGATCGCCGCTGGCGTGATCGGCTCGACGCGGGTCCGGGAGCGGGCAAACCACGCCTTGGCGATATCGGGGTCTGCGCGTGTCTTGCCGGCCCAGGCTTCGGCGTAGACATCGGTATGGCCGGGATCGTCCAGCGACCAGGCGCGGGCCCGCTGCACCCGTTGCAGGAAATCGCCGATGATCGCGCGCTTGTCGCCGATGGCGCTGTCGCTGGCAATGATGAAGCTCTGTGCCGGAATCAATCCCTCGGCGGTGGTCAGGACGCGGGCGCCGCGACGTTCAAGCTGTATGACGTAGGGGTCCCATGAGCCGATGGCATCGACCGCGCCACTGTCGAGCGCATGCGAGGCGTCGAGCGCGTCCAGATAGCGCAACTCTACCGCATCGCGAGGAATGCCGGCCTTTGCCAGCGCGTTGAACAGCAGTTGCTGACTCCACGAGCCGCGCCAGATCGCGATGCGTTTGCCGCGCAGGTCCGCCAGCGAGTGGATCGTCGAGTCACCGCGTACCACGATGGCGACGCCATCCAGGTTCTGACGTGAAACGCCGATGATGTTGAAATCGCCTCCCAGCGCACCGAGAAACAGCGGGGGGGCATCGCCGACGAAACCGATGTCGATGTTGCCGGTGTTGAGTGCTTCCGCCACCGGCGAGCCGGAGCTGAACTGCTTCCACTGCACCTCGTAGGGCAGATCGTCGAGCATGCCGGCGGCCTCCATGACCGACAGATTGTTGTAGGCCTGATCGCCGACGACGAGTGTCTTGCTGGCCTGGGCGACAGTGACCATGCCGCCAGCCAGGGCGGAGATGGCGACGAGTGACGACAGCAGTCGGGTGAATCGTTTCAAGCGTGGCAAGGTCGAATACTCCCTGGCTTTAGGGGATGGGGGATGAGAGCTGCGGCGCTAGCGGGCGTCACCCGCTGGCAGTGAAAAGCTTGTATCGAAGGTCTGAGCGACGTCGAGCGGTTTGGGAATCAGGCCGGCACGGTGATAGAAGTCGGCGGTCTGCTGCTGCGCCTCACGAGTGGCATCGTCGATCGCTTCCCAATGCAGCTCGCGGCGCACGTACTGCTGGCGTGCCACCGTTTCCGGGAAGCCGATGATCTCGGCGAGCTTGCGTGCGTACTCGTCGATGTGTTGATAAGACCAGATCTGTGCCTGCTGCAGACGAGCGAGATAGTCCTGGAGAGCGGCCCGTTTGGCGTGATCGGCGATCGCTGCGTCGGTCGCCGCGACGAAACTGTTGCCGGATATCAGGCCATTGCCGGGCGCGACGACGCTGGCACCATCCTCCAGTTCGGCATAGCTCGTGTAGGGCTCCCAGGTGCCCCAGGCGTCCACCGAGCCGTTGGCCAGCGCGATGCGCGCGTCCACCGGTCCCATGAAGCGCAGTTCGGCGTCCTCTGCGGAAAGTCCCGCGCTCTCGAGCGCCTTCAGCGCTACCAGGTGGCCGATCGAACCGCGTCCGACGGCGATCCGTTTGCCCGCGAGATCAGCGGGTTTCTTGATATCGGAATCGCCGTTGGCGATCACGGCGGTGCCGTAGGGATTGGATTTGTCGACCGCGATGGCCTTGACCTCGGCGCCTGCGGCGAGTGCGAAGACGAGCGGGGCATCACCGATGATCCCGGCGTCGACCGCACCGGCGTTGAGCGCCTCGACCAGCGGTGCGGCGGCCGGAAACTCCGACCACTGGATGCGATAGTCGATGCCTGTCAGCGCCTTGGCGGCTTCGAGCTGGGCACGCATGTTGCCCTTCTGGTCGGCGATCCGGAGCGTGACGGGGTCGGCCTGGATCGTAACCGGGAGCAGGACGACGGCAAAGGTCAGTAAGCGTGACAACAGGCGGTGGGCTGGCCGCATGGCGGAGATTCCTTGGTGACGTTGGGATAAGTATTGGATGGTGCGGCGCTCGGCCATGTGCTATGTCAGGCCGGCGAGAAAGGCATCATCGAGAGGCGTCATTCAACACGGTCTCCTTCCGGTCGCTGATCGTGACATCAAGCTGGCTGCGCCTGCGCCTGCGCCTGCGCCTGCGCCTGGGCCTCGCGCTCGGCGACGCGCTGCCTGACCAGTGGGATGAGCTCTCGGCCATACTCCTCGGCATCGTCGATCGGCGAAAAGCCGCGGATCAGGAAGGTGGTCACGCCCAGTTCGTAATAGGCGAGCAGCGCGTCGGCGACCTGCGCCGGTGTGCCGACCAGTGCAGTCGAGTTGTAGCTGCCGCCGACGAGCGCTGCGATTCCCGTCCACAGGCAGCGGTCCACGCGATCGCCCCGGGCCACGGTGTCGCGCAGTCGACGAGCGCCTTCACTATCGGTCTTGGTCGGAAACACCGTGCCTTCTCTCTCCAGCCGCTCGTGAGCCTGGGTACGGATCGTCTCGGCGCGCCGCCATGCCGCGGCCTCGGTCACGCCGAGAATCGGACGAAACGACATGCTGAATTCGATATCGCGGCCATGGCGCGCCGCTTCGGCTCGGACGTTGGCGATGGTCTCGCGCGCCTGCGCCAGTGATTCGCCCCACAGGGCGTAGGTATCGGCGTGCTTGCCCGCAATGCGCTGCGCGATGGGCGACGAGCCACCGAAGTAGACGGGCAGATCGCCTTTCGGCTTGATCGCCGAGTAAGCCGCCTCGGCACGGTAGAACGTGCCCTGGTGATCGAAGGGCGTGTCGCTGCGCCAGACGCGCTTGACAACGTCGAGGTATTCATCGGTGCGTAGATAGCGCTGCTGGTGGGGCTCGTAGTCGCCATCGCGACGCTGCTCAACGTCGCTGCCACCGCTGATGACATGGACTGCCAGCCGGCCATCGACCAGATGGTCCAGCGAGGCGAGCTTGCGTGCCGCCAGGGTCGGGGAGACGAAGCCCGGACGATGGGCGAGCAGTAGCTTCAGGCGGCGGGTGGCCTGTCCGGCCAGCGCGGCGACGATGAAACCGTCGGGTTGATCGGACCAGTAGCCGATGAGGATACGGTCGAATCCCGCCTCCTCGTGGGTGCGCGCGAAACGCTCGATCACCGGCTTGTCGAAGATAATGTCTCCCGGCGGGAGGATTTCGGAGGTTTCCCGGTGGCCGATCATGCCGATGAACTGGACACTCATGCGCTATCTCCTCGCGGATCTTTTCAGGGATTGTTGGCGCCGGCCTCGGGTCGAAAGCACGGCATCGCTGTGGATCTTCGGTCATGGAACGCGATTTTCGAGGGAGAAAGAAATCACAATCATCGAAGTGTTATTCGGCATCAGTCGATGAGCTTTTTCGTCCGCAATGGCTATCGATAGGGTCATGAGGTTATCGATAATCTTGCCGTTACCATCGATGTAATCCTGATAGATTGCTTCCACCTTTCGGCCTGCCGATGCTGGAAAATAGTGAAGCTTGAGCCTGCATTTGTGAAAGCCGGAATTGCCGAATAATTGTCACTCAGGAGATATCGATGTCGCAGCCGCTACGTTATTTTCATGACATTCGCGAAGCGCTCGTCGACTCGCGCGAACTGGCGCTGATCGACGTGCGTGAAGAGGCACGTTTCGCTGAAGCGCACCCGCTGTTCGCTGTCAATCTGCCACTCTCCCGGTTGGAGCTCGACGTGTTGGCGAGAATTCCCCGGCGGGAAACGCCGATCACCCTCTATGACGATGGCGAGGGCCTGGCACAGCGCGCCAGGGATAAGCTGATCGAGATCGATTATCGGGACGTGGCGCTACTCGCCGGTGGTCTGCAAGGGTGGCGGGAGGCCGGTGGCGAACTGTTCCGCGACGTCAACACTCCCAGCAAGGCGTTCGGCGAGTGGGTCGAACACCATCGCGGCACGCCCTCGCTGAGCGCGATCGAGGTCAAGTCACGGATCGAGAAGGGGGCGAATATCGCCATTTTGGATGCGCGCCGGTTCGACGAGTTCGAGACTATGAGTATTCCCGGTGGCGTCAGCGTGCCGGGTGGCGAACTGGCGCTGCGAATCGATGAGCTGGTGCCGGATCCCGCCACCGAGGTGATCGTCAACTGCGCCGGTCGGACACGCAGCCTGATCGGAGCACAGTCGCTCGTCGATATCGGCCTGCCTAATCCCGTCAGTGCGCTGCGCAACGGCACCATCGGCTGGACACTCGAGGGGTTCGAGCTTGTTCGCGGCCAGCGCGCCCGCTATCAGGAGCTTGCGTCCGGCGAGCGTCCGGCACTGCGCGCCAGGGCCAGTGCGCGTGCCCTTGAACTCGCCGCGAGATCCGGCGTGAAACGGCTGTCGCGCGATACCCTAGAGAGTTTCCTCGGTGCTGACCGCACCAGCTATCTGGTCGACGTGCGCGCGCCGGAGGAGTATCGACAGGGCCACTTGCCGGGGTCGCGTTCGGTACCCGGTGGGCAACTGGTGCAGGAGACCGATCACACGCTCGCAGTAAGCGGTGCGCGCGTGGCGCTAATCGACGATGACGGTACCCGGGCCAACATGAGCGCGACCTGGCTGGCGCGGATGGGATGGGAGGTCTTCGTCGTCGACGGCCTGACCTCGGCGGATTTCAGCGAGACTGGCGCGGAGCGCCTACCGCGACCGCCGCTGCCCGAGGTCGCCACGATCTCGCCGGCACACCTGCGCGAACGCCTGGCGGACAGCGAGATCGAGCTGCTCGACGTCACCAGCCACGCCAACTACCGGCGCGCCCATGTGCCGGGAGCGCGGTGGATTCTGCGCGCCGAGCTGGCGGATCACGTCGCGCGGCTACCCGCCACGACATCGGTGGTGCTGACCTGCGCCAGCGATCTGCTGGCCCGCTATGCCTGGGGGGATCTGTCTCCCGCCGACGCCGGCCGGACCCGGGTGCTGGCCGGTGGCACCGCAGCCTGGCGCGTTGCGCAGCTGCCGCTCGAGAGCGGCGATGGCGTAACGTTGTCGCCGACGATAGACCGCTACCGTCGCCCCTACGAGGGCACCGATAGCCCGCGCGAGGCGATGCAGGCGTATTTAGACTGGGAGTTCGGCTTGGTCGAGCAGCTGCGACGCGACGCAACCCACGGTTTCGCGACAAGCTGACGTTGCGAGTGCCGGCAGCGAAGGAAGGCCGGCTTTGCAATCACCTGCCGTGTGAGACTGGCGCCGCCAGTCGCGGAATGGCCCGAAACGGTGCCCCAGGTCTGGGACGCCACTTGGCGTCCCGATGAGAGTCAGGCCAGCGCGAGCCGGGCAGCGTGGCGTGTTCGGGGTTCGGCGCTCGCGGGGGTGATGGCGTCGATCAGTTCGTCAATGACGTCATTCAGGCGTGATTGCAGTTCCTCGCCAAGGCGGTAGCGGCCGTCCATTTCCTTCTCGATATGCAGCGGCGAGGCGTAGACGCCGGCGAGCTGGTGGCGGGCACCCAGCGATGAGAGCACGGGCTTGAGCGCATAGTCGAGCATCAGCAGGTGGTGGTCGCTGCCGCCAGTGGCCAGCGCCAGCACCGTCTTGCGGGTCAGCGCGCCCTGGGGCAGCAGGTCGAGCATCAGCTTGAGACCGCCGCTGAAGGAGGCCTGGTAGACCGGTGTGGCGATAACCACGGCATCGGCGGCGAGGACCTCGTCACGCAGCGCCGCGACGTCGGGGTGGTCCCAGTGCCCCTGAACGAGCGCGGCGGGATCGAAGTCGTCGAGCGTGAAGGACGAGAACCGCGCGTTTGACGCGCCGATTCGCTGTCTGACGTAGTCCAGCATGCTGGTGGAACGGGAGTTGGCGCTAGGGCTGCCGGCGAGAGTGACGATATGCATGACGGTTCTTATCCCAAGGAAGTGTTCGCGTGATACGACACTAGCAGGGCCGATCGGCATCCGATAAATGAGAAATGCTGCAGAGGTTATCGCGATAAGGACGTCTCGCGCGGCGGGTGTCGGGAAGCGTCGGATTCACACGACGCTCCCCGGACAGCGGCAGTGATCCGTTAGATAGCTTCCTCGAGCGCCGGCGCCGTCTCCTGATGAAACCAGTGCAGATGATGTACCCGGATGCCGACCACCTCGCCGACCGCGAGCGCCAGCGTCTTGAAGGTTTGGCGCGTCAGTTCGACTGTCAGGTAGTCGTTCTCGACCTGCGGCCCCTGGACGGTATTCGTGACTGGTGTGACCTCGACGTGATAGCTGCTGCCCATGGGTTGGACGTGGCGAATGCGAACCGGCCACGGCGTGTCGGGGGCGCGAACGATTTCGATGTCGTGCGGCCGTACGAAGGCATCCTGCCTCCTCGAGCGCAGGTTGGCGTCGGCGTTGGGAATCGGCAGTTGCCAGCCGCCGGTGTCGAAGTGGCCGTCGCGAAGGGTGCCATGAAGCACGTTGACACTGCCGATGAAGGTCGAGACGAAGGGAGTGGCCGGGTAGTCGTAGACCGCTTCCGGTGTGCCCACCTGCTCGATGCGGCCGTGATTCATCACCACGATGCGGCTGGCGACCTCCATCGCCTCCTCCTGGTCGTGGGTCACGAACAGGCTGGTCACGTGCAGCTCCTCGTGCAGTCGGCGCAGCCAGCGGCGCAGCTCCTTGCGCACGCTAGCGTCCAGTGCGCCGAACGGCTCGTCCAGCAGCAGATAGTGGGGCTCCACCGCCAGTGCTCGGGCCAGGGCAATGCGCTGACGCTGGCCACCGGAGAGCTGCGTCGGGAAGCGTTTGGCCAGCCAATCGAGCTGAACCAGGTCCAGCAGTTCGTGGACCCGCCGGCGAATCTCGGCCTCCGGCGGGCGCTGGGCGCGGGGTCTGACGCGTAGTCCGTAGGCCACGTTCTCGAATACGCTCATGTGGTTGAACAGCGCATAGTGCTGGAAGACGAAGCCAACCTGGCGATGACGGATCGGTTCGAAGGTCATGTCGCGACCCTCGAGCAGGATGTTGCCGCTGTCGGCGAACTCCATGCCGGCGATGCTGCGCAAGAGCGTCGTCTTGCCACAACCGGAGGGGCCGAGCAGCGCGACCAGCTCGCCGTCGTCGATGGCGAGATCGATGTCGTCGAGCGCGGTGAAATCGCCGTAGCGCTTGGTGAGTTGATTGACCTGAATGCTCATGACGAGGCGTTCTCCCATTGACGTTGCTGGCGCCACTCGACGATCGACTTGATGATCAGCGTGACGATCGCGAGCCCGGCCAGCAGCGTGGCAACGGCGAAGGCGGCGCTGAATTGATATTCGTTGTAGAGGATCTCGACGTGCAGCGGCAGGGTATTGGTGGCACCGCGAATATGACCGGAGACTACCGAGACTGCGCCGAACTCGCCCATCGCACGGGCGTTGCAGAGGATGACGCCATAGAGCAGCCCCCACTTGATGCGCGGCAGCGTGATCGTCCAGAACATGCGCCAGGCGCTGGCGCCGAGCATGATCGAGGCCTCTTCCTGCTCGGACCCCTGTTCCTGCATCAGCGGGATCAGCTCGCGGGCGACGAAGGGCAGCGTCACGAACATCGTCGCCAGCACGATGCCGGGCAGGGCGAAGATGATCGGAAATCCATGGGCGGCGAACCAGCCGCCGAACCAGCCCTGGCTACCGAAGATCAGAATGAACACCAGGCCGGCGATGACCGGTGATACTGAGAAGGGCAGATCGATCAGCGTGGTCAACAGGCTGCGCCCCGGAAACTGGAAACGGGCGATGCACCAGGCCGCGGCGATGCCGAACAGCGTGTTGAGTGGCACGCAGATCAAGGCGGTGATCAGCGTCAGCAGGATGGCGTGGCCGGTATAGGGATCGGTGATGGCGTCTACGTAGGCGCCGACGCCTTCGCGAAACGCCTCGAACAGTACGGCCACCAGCGGCAGAATCAGAAACAGCGCGATGATCAGCAGCGCAAGCGTGCTCAAGGCGTAGCGCACCCACGGGATCGACTCGGTGGGCGCCGTACCGGTCCGCGGGGCCGGTCGCAGGATATTCTGGGTCGTGCTCATGACTCGTTCCTCAGTCGCGTCCGGTGCGTTGGCGTGTCCACTGCTGCAGCCCGTTGATGATCAGCAGCATGACGAAGGCAACCACCAGCGAGGCGAGGGCGATGACGGTGGCCCCCGGATAGTTGTATTGCTCCAGCTTGGTCACGATCAGCAGCGGCACGATTTCCGACTTCATCGGCATGTTGCCGGCGATGAAGATGACCGAACCGTACTCGCCCAAGCCGCGGGCGAACGCCAGCGAAAATCCGGTGAGCAACGCTGGCACCAGCGGCGGCAGCAGCACACGACGAAACGTTTGCCAGCGCGAGGCGCCGAGACTGGTCGAGGCCTCTTCCTGCTGGCGATCGAGATCCTGCAGCACCGGTTCCACGGTTCTGACCACGAAGGGCAGGCCGATGAAGATCAGCGCGATGGTGATTCCCAGCGGTGTGAAGGCCACGCGGATGCCGAGCTCGGCGAAGAACTGGCCCAGCCAGCCATTGGGCGAGTAGAGGGTTGTCAGCACGATACCGGCGACGGCCGTCGGCAGCGCGAACGGCAAATCGATCAGCGAATCCCATGCACGCTTCAGCGGTAGCGGGTATCGGACCAGCACCCAGGCGACGATCAGCCCGAGGAAGAGGTTGAGAAAGGCCGCGGCGAACGCGGTGGAGAAGCTGACCCGGAACGCCGCGAGGACGCGGCGATCCGCCAGCGTGTGCCAGAGTTCGCCGAGACTGAGCTCGGCGGACTTGGTAACCAGAGCCAGCAGCGGGATCAGTACCAGCAGCGAGACGGTGAAGACGGTGACGCCCAGACTCAGTCCGAAGCCGGGGAGCAGTGATCGGCGTTGGCTCATTGCGATCGTGATGTCCTGTCGTCGAAAGGGAATCTTCAGGGTTGATAGATCTGGTCGAACACGCCGCCATCGTCGAAGTAGGTCTTCTGGGCATCGCGCCAACCACCGAAGACTTCATTGACAGTGTGCAGTTCCAGATCGGGGAAGCGTGCCAGATCTTCTTTCGCGGCGTATTCAGGATTGACCGGCCGGTAGTAATTGGCCGCTGCCAGGGCCTGGGCCTCGGGCGAGTAGAGATGCTCGAGATAAGCGTGGGCAGCTTTCTCGGCGGCCTCGCCCTTGTTCTTGACGTTGCCCTCGACCACGGCGACCGGCGGCTCGGCGAGGATGCTGACCGACGGCACGACGATATCGAACTGATCCTTGCCGAGTTCCTGCGTGGCGAGAAACGCTTCGTTTTCCCACGCCAGCAGCACGTCGCCCAGGCCGCGCTGCACGAAGGTGTTGGTGGCGCCGCGAGCGCCGGAGTCGAGCACCGGCACGTGGCGGTAGAGATTGCCCACATATTCCTCGGCGGCGACCTTGGCGGCCTTCACCTCATCGGCATACTGCGGGTTGTCCAGCTTGCCGAGATCGCCTAGCTCACGCTTGAGGACGTAGATCCAGGCGGCTAGGAAATTCCAGCGCGCGCCACCCGATGTCTTCGGGTTCGGGGTGATCACCTCGACGCCATCGCGGGTGAGATCATCCCAATCCTGGATGCCCTTGGGGTTGCCCTTGCGTACCAGGAACACGATGGTCGAGGTGTAGGGGGCGCTGTGATGCGGGAAGGCGCTCTGCCAGTCCTCGGCGACCTTGCCGGTGCGATCGGCGATGGCGTCGATATCGTAACCGAGCGCCAGCGTCACCACGTCCGCCGGCAGGCCGTCGATTACCGAGCGTGCCTGCTTGCCCGAGCCGCCGTGACTCTGCTCGATGGTGACATCATCGCCGGTCTGCTGCTTGTACCACTGGCTGAATAGCGGGTTGTAATCCTGATACAACTCGCGGGTCGGATCGTAGGAGGCATTCAACAGCTGAATGCTTTCCGCGTGAGCGGAGAGGGCGGAGAAGGCGGAGAGGCCGAGGGCGCCCGCGAGGGTAAAGGTCTTGAGTGTTTTCATGTGATCCCCTGATGTCGGTCGTTTTACCCGAGCCCGTGCGCCGAGCCGGTGACAGTCACTCTATCGATCGTGCTTTAGTTACAAAAAGTAATAAAAATTTGATGCTTATCGTTTTACAAGATTAGGGGTCATCGTGCGCCCAGCGCCTGCTGAATCGTCGATTCATCCAATGCATCGCTGCACAGGTGCAGAAACTCGTAGGCGAAGGCGTGCAGGAAGTGGCCACGGCGCAGCGCGAGGTAAGTGGTGTTGCGTGGAAACAGCGCCTGGCCAGAGAGCAGGGCCAGGCCGCGATCGCGCTCGGCATCGTAGGCCAGCGAAGCGATGACCCCGATGCCCAGGCCGAGCTCGACGTAGGTCTTGATCACGTCCGCATCCAGCGCCGTGAGCACCACATTGGGTACCAGCCCCGCCGCCTGGAACGCCTGATCGATACGAGTTCGCCCGGTGAAACCCTCGTGGTAGGTGACGATGGGATAATCGGCGATATCCTCAAGCCGCAGATCGTTCACCCGTGACAGCGGATGGCCTTCGGGAACGACGACGCTGTGATGCCAGTGGTGGAAGGGAAAGCGCACGAACGACGACCCTTCGTCGTTGACGGCTTCGGTGGCGATGCCGATATCCACGCTCCCGCTCTTGAGCAGCGAGACGATTTCCGATGGGCTGCACTGGTGGAGTTCCAGGTTCACCTTGGGAAAGCGCTCCTTGAACTGGGCGACTATCGGCGGCAGAGAGTAGCGGGCCTGGGTGTGAGTGGTAGCGATGGCGAGCCTTCCCTGGTCCTGGTTGGCCAACTGCTGCGCCGAGCGTTTCAGGTTCTCGGCGTCGAGCAGAATGCGCTCGATCGTCTCCAGCAGGGTGCCCCCGGCGGTGGTCAAGCCGAGAATGCGTTTACCACGCCGTTCGAAAAGCTCGACGCCGAGCTCCTCCTCGAGATCGCGAATATGCTTGCTCGCCCCGGACTGGGAGGTGAAGAGTGCGTTAGAGGCTTCGGTCAGGTTGAAGCGCTGGCGCACGGTTTCGCGCACGATGCGTAGCTGCTGAAGGTTCATCACGGGCTCGGCTGGATTTGTATTTCAGGGAATATAAATTCCTGCGGCGAGCACGGAAAATAGCGATTTATAATATCTATATCGAATTAAAAGTAATTCAATTAGGCATTTATGTTATATGTCGTGGCGTGGTGGGGCGCCACGTCCCGCCTGGCAGGCGATGCCAATCGTCTCTGAAGAGTGCGGCATCGGCCGGGAGCTGTCTCGTGTCTGGCGTGTCTCTAGCAGTATCTGGTGTGTGTCGACAAGCCGGTCAACGCCGTTTCAGGCGGTTCACGGTGCGATCGCTGACAAGCTGGATGACCCCTACCATGGCGATGAGCACAATGATGACGGCTGCCATGACCGTCGTGTCGTAGCGCTGGTAGCCGTAGCGGATGGCCAAGTCGCCGAGACCGCCTGCGCCGATGGCGCCGGCCATCGCTGAGGCGCCGATCAGCGCGATAAGGGTGATCGCGAAGCCGCCGATGATGCCTGGCATCGCTTCCGGCAGCAGGACGTCGAAGACGATATGGCGCTTGCGACAGCCCATGGCCTGGGCGGCTTCGATGACACCGGTGCCCACCTCGCGCAGACTGACTTCGGCAATGCGCGCGAAGAAGGGCGTGGCGCTGATGGTCAGTGGTACGATCGCGGCCCACACGCCGATGGTCGTGCCCACCAGCAAGCGCGTCAGCGGGATCAGTGCCACCAGCAGAATGATGAACGGTGTGGCGCGCACCGCGTTGACCACCGACCCGAGCGTTCGATGCAGGCGCGGTGCCGCGAAAATCTGCCCCTTGCCCGTGGTCACCAGCACCACTGCCAGGGCAATGCCCGCCACCCACACGATAGCGGCGGAGATGCCCACCATCAGCAGGGTTTCCAGGGTGGCGTCCCAGAGTGCTTCAAACAGACGCGGCGACATGGCCAAGTACCTCGACGTCGGGATGGGTGGCGGTGACGCTCGGCAGCGTACCATCAGGGATGGCGATCAGCAGTTGGCCATGTGCGTGGCCCTGCAGTCGCTCGATCCGGCTCTGGATCAGTTTCGCCTCGGGGCCGAAGCGGTCGGCGAGGGCGGCCAGCGACAGAGGGTCGCCTTCGCTGCCATCCAGCGACCACTGCAACAGCGCCTGGCCGTCGCGGCCGATCGGGTGGGGCGACAATCGCTCGCGAATATCCTCGGCGAGCGCCAGTGTCAGCGGCGCGAGCAGAGCACGGGTCGCGGGGTGCTGTGGCCGGGCGAAGATCTGCCATACCGGGCCCGACTCCGCCAGTCGGCCGCCTTCCAGCACGGCGACGCGATTGCATACCTGCTGGATGACGGCCATCTCGTGGGTAATCAGCACTACCGTCACGCCTAGCTCGCGATTGATCGAGCGTATCAGGGCGAGAATCGATGCCGTCGTCTCGGGGTCTAGTGCTGAGGTGGCCTCGTCGCAGAGAAGTACGTCCGGTTCGAGCATGAGGGCCCGCGCAATACCCACCCGCTGTTTTTGCCCGCCGGAGAGATGGGCAGGATAGACCGCCGACTTGTCCGCGAGGCCGACGAGATCGAGCATTCTTGCGGTGCGTCGGTGAATCTCGTGCCTGTTCTTGATGCCCGCCGCCTTTAGCGGCAGCGCCAGATTGTCCGCCACGGTCGCCGAATTGAGCAGGTTGAAGTGCTGGAAGATCATGCCGATGCGCTGACGCGCGGCCAATAGTTGCCGGGGTGGCAGACGCTGTATGTCGATGCCGTCGAACAGTACTCGACCTTGGTCGATCGGCTCGAGCCGGTTGATCGCGCGCAGCAGCGTGGACTTGCCGGCGCCGCTGCGCCCGATGATGCCGAAGATATCGCCGCGTCGGATGTCGAGGTCGATCTCCGCGAGCGCCTCGACGCGGGTATGACGCGTGCAATAATGCTTGGAGACATTGTCGATCCGGATGAGGGAGCTCCCGGCATCCAGCGTCGGCGGTGCCGCCGCGTCGAGGCGATTGGTGGAGAAGGTCTCGGCGACCGTCATGGCGTGACCCCCGAAGCGACATTACCGCGATCCTCGATCCCGCCGGCGTCCAGCCAGGCCAGGCGATAGAGTGTGTCATCGCCGAAAGCCTGGTGCAGCGAGGCTCGAACTTCCGGCGCCCGCTGATAGAGGCGGATGAACTGGCGCACACGCGGGTTCTCGACGCTGTCTGGACGGACCACGAAACGCAGCGCGAAAGCGTGCGTGTCATCATGATGGAAGATGAGCGCGTCGGCCGGATTGGTGACGCCCGAGGCCTTGATGTAGTGGGGGTAGCTGATGACGGCGTCGGCGTCCTGATAGGCCCTGGCCAATTGCGGACCCGGCAGTTCGACGAAATCGAGCTGGCGCGGATTGTCGACGATGTCGTAAACGGTGGCGTGATAGCCGATATCCGCTGGCAGCGTGATCAATCCTGCCTGCTGTAGCAGCAGCAGCCCCCGGCCCTGATTGACCGGATCATCGGCGATGGCGATCGTGCTGCCCGGGGCGATGTCGTCGATGCGGTTTGCCGTCTTCGAGTAGAGCCCCATGAGACCCTCCACGCCGTACGCCAGCGGCACCAGATCGAAGCCCTGGGACTTCTCGGCGTTGTCGAGAAACGGCTCGTGTTGGAAATAGTTGATGTCGATGTCGCCGTTGGCCAGCGCGGTGTTGGGCAGCACCCAGTCGCTGAATTCGATGACCTCGACGTCCAGCCCCTCAGCCTTTGCCAGGTCTGCCGCCTCATGGACGGAGTCGACGATCAGACCGTTGGAAACGACGCCGACCTTCAAGGGGTCGGCATGGGCCTGGGTTGCCAGCAACACCGTCAGCGCCGCCAACGATGCGATCAGGTATCGAACTGGCGCGCGCCCTAAGCCGAGGCGATGACCGAAGAAAAGTTGCTGCATGGTGAAGTTGCCCCCGAGTCTTGATTTTCGGCGCTGACGCCGCCGATGGATATCGAACGCACAACGCTCGGCGCTCGAATGGCGTTTGATAGCGACGACGCTATCGAAAGACGTGAAGGGTGCAAAATGAATCGTGACGGATTGCTTTTCAGGGATTGAAAATCACCGGAAGGCGGCTCTTTTTCGATAAAGAAGCGGAATTTTTTTGCTAGAAGAACGGAAAAAGCAAAGCAGAAATGCTTGTTTGTCGAGTCGGCTTTTCAGCGCTTGAATGGGCTCGTTCTTCGACACCATCTCAAGCCACGGGATACTCGTCACGATGCGCCAGTGCCATTTTCATCTGTTACAACCCTCGACCTGGCTCGATAGATGGCGGGCCTATCTCCGGGCATCTCACGCTTCGCCGCGCAAAGCGAGCCATCGGCGTCCCGATGTCGACGAGTACGCTCTCGCCTGCATCGCGTCGGCGGGTATCTGCCCCTGGGTGCCGTTCATCGTCGTGAACTGGGACGAATTGGCGGCGTACGCCGATGACGATACCAGGGTCACGCCATGACGCGTCAGATGCACTTGTCGGCCTTTCTTCTGGCCGGCCCCGTCGTTCACAGCCATGCGGTGTGGCGCCATCCCGAAACGCATGGACACTATCTCGAACCCGAGTATTACGCGCGGGTCGCCGAGACCGTCGAGGCGGGACTGTTCGATTTCCTCTTCTTCGCCGACCGGCTGGCGGTGGGCGACCAGATGGGCGGATCCCGCGACACGGCGTTGCGTCACGGTGCGCAGGACGCGACGCGTCTGGACCCGCTGCCCGTGCTCTCATACCTCGTCGGGGAGACCCGGCGACTCGGCCTGGGGGCGACACGCTCGACCACCTACTACGAGCCGGCCCACGTGGCTCGCGCTTTCGCCACACTGGATCATCTCTCGCGGGGGCGGGCAGCCTGGAACATAGTGACCTCGATGAACGACAGCGAGGGGCGGCTGTTTGGCCATGAGCGTCACTTGGAT
>NZ_CALFQK010000046.1:0-20882 GCF_937921195.1 uncultured Salinicola sp. | reverse complement strand
GTCTGCAGCGGCGGCGCCTCCGACAACGAGGTACGCCGCAGCACCAACGTCGTGGCCGCCCAACTCATGCCCGCCAGTAGACCGAAGATATCCCCCACCAACATGGCACCCGCATTCGCGCCCTCGCCGCTGGGCGCCATGGCGAGTACCAGGCCCGCAAAGGCCAGCGCCATGCCCCACCACTGGCGCTTGGCCAGCTGTTCTCCGGGTACCAGGAAATGCAGCCCCAGGCCCGCGAATACCGGCGCGGTATACAGGAAGACCGACATGTGAGATGCCGTGGTGTAGTGGAGCCCCAATGCCACGAACACGAATTCGAAGGTAAAGCCCAGGCCAACCAGTATCCCCGGCCCGAGGCCCGCCACGAAATCACGCCACTGGATGCCTCGCAGGGCCGCCAGCCCCCATATGAGAATGGCCGCCAGCATCGAACGCAGCGCAATCTGACTCAGCGGCGCAATGTCCGCCGCGGCCGATTTGATCGCCACCTGCTGCAGGCCCAGCGCCACACAGAACAGCACCATGGCCGCGCCGGCCGGCACATCGATGGCACGACGCGTCGGTAACGCCGCGCCGGCTGTGGATGATGCGGAAGAACAAGACATGGGACCTCCCCCCTCGATACGGCTCACACAGGCATCGGCGCTATCTCCACCGTGCCTGGAAATCCGATGAACCAGGTCGGGAAGTGGACCATTTGCCGCCTGGGCCGCCAAGCGATTATCTTGCAGGGCCAGGCTCAGGAAAACTCAACTCATGAAGATCGAACGCCTGCCTCTCAATGGCCTGCGAGCCCTCGCAGCGGCCTCTCGCGAGGGCAGCTTCAAGGTGGCGGCAGACCGACTGGGTGTCACGCCTGGGGCGGTCAGCCGTCAGATCAAGCAGCTCGAGGAGCGTCTGACGGTGACGCTGTTCGAGCGCCATGCCAACGGTGTCAGAACCACGGCCGCCGGAAGACGCTTGGCCGAGGATGTCGATGCCGGTCTGGCACGTATCGCGGTCGGCATGGAAGCGATCGCCAATATCACGCCTGACGTCACCCGCCTGCTGCTCAGCGCACCACCCTCTTTCACCCAGTTGTGGCTGCTGCCACGGTTGGCCGATTTCGAACTCCGCCACCGCCAGCTGGAGATTTCGATCGACGCCAGCCAGGCGCTTAGCGAACCCAGCTGGCACGATACGGACGCCCGTCTGGCACTGCGCTACGGCAGGCCGCCCTGGCCCGGCGTCAGCACGCTGCCACTGTTCGGAGATGTACTGGTCCCGGTCTGCTCGCCGACACTGCTCGACCACCGGCCCATCGAACGGCCACAAGACCTGCTGGCACACACCCTGTTCGATGTCTGCTGGTCGACGTCGGGGAGTGGCGGCTTTCCGAACTGGAGAGACTGGTTTTCCGCGGCGGGCCTGGCCGGGCAGCCGCTTCCGACCTTGCGTCACTACTCGCTGTATGGCCTCGCCCTGGATCAGGTCATCGCGGGTCGCGGCCTGATCCTCGCCAGCCTGCCGGTGGTCGCGGACCGTCTGGTCAGCGGCGTCCTGACCTGCCCGTTCGGCGATCGATGGATGCTGCCGTCTCCGTTCCGTTATGAACTGGTCATCCCCGACAACGGCAAGCCGCCGCCAGGGATTCGCGAGTTCATCGACTGGCTGCTCGACGAGGCCCGTCATTTCAGCCTGACCACCCCCGGCATGCCGGAGCCGTAAGTCACCACTACGCGCTTGGTGGCTTGCGCCGGCCACGCCTGCCTTGCCCAAGGTTTGAGCTTCGGGGTACAGGCTGGGCTTCTCGAGCTGGCGGGCGGCCAGGGGCGTCCTGGTATAGCGCTCGAATTCGAACAGGCGATAGACCATACGCTATACCACGAGGGTATTGCATGGACCGGGAATGAGAAGGAACGGCGGGGAAGAGAGTGTCTCGAATACCGCTGCATATCCGCAGCTCGCGAGCAAAGTCGTCACTGCGGAAGGTCGTCAACGCGGGAGCGAGGGACTGGCGCCCGAAGCAGGACTCGAACCTGCAACCCACGGCTTCGAAGGCCGGTACTCTATCCAATTGAGCTATTCGGGCGCACGGCGCAGAAGATAACATTGCTCGGGCCTCCGATGCGAGTGCATCGGGGCCCGAAATGAAGCGCCCGAACGCCTGCGCTTATCCGACGCTGAGGGAACCGCTGCATAACTGTCTACACGAGCGAATGGCTGCGTTGCGCGGTACCGGTGCGCCGGTCCGATCGGAACTCGCCTAACCCCAAGTGTCTCGGTCTCTGCGTGCCGTGCGCCTTGCGCTTCATCTCGTTCGGCGATTTATTCAGCGTTTCCTTAGGGCCTGCTAACACTATGCGTCGCGAGCCACGTCGCTGCGTCAACGGCGTTCAGGCAAGGCGCGGGACACCGATCAGGGTGGTTCCCTGATCCAGTCACGCAACGCCGCCCGGGCGTCGTTGACGCGCAACCCGGGGGGACGGGCCAGTTTTGCCGCGAGGCGTTGTTGCTCGCCACGCGTTTGGAACCACCAAAACCCGAGGCTCGCGCCTAGCCTCGCGACTAAACCGGCTCCGTCGTGGCCGCGTGAATAGTGTTAACAGGCCCTAGTGCGCCATCATCTCTTCGGCGACTTCCTCACCGCTCAGGTCGGAGGGGTAGTAGGTCGGCCAGTTGGTGACCTCCTCAAGCAGCGCGTCTCGGTCGTCTCCCATGTAGAGGTGGTAGTGGTCCGCGTCGTTGGGCGATATGGCATGGTCGCTGAACTGGAAGTATTTCGGCGCTTCCTCGTCGCCACCTTCCCGCTCGAAGACATAGCGCACGCCGCGATTGCCGGCTTCATAGGTCAGAATTTCATGACCGTCGTAGACGTACTCGCCCGTGCGCGCCTCGTCCCCCTCGTAGAAGGTGACCTCGTCGCCGTCGATGACGATACGGTTCACATCGGTCTGGTAGCCCTTCTCGTAGTAGGCCTTGTATTCGGCTGCCGTCTTGTCGCCGTGCGCCGCCTTGTGGGCGAACACCGGGTCGAGGGTGCCGTCCTGCAGGTAGGGATAGACCGACTGCCAGTCCCCTTCCCAGTCGGAGAGCTTCCGATCCTCGACCTGGTCGTCGTCGAAGTAACCGGCGTAGATGTCCTTGTCCTGACCGTGGTCATGAGCGTGATCGTGGCCATGGCCGTGATCGTCATGGTCGTGCTCGTGATCCGCCGCCCAGACGGTTGAATAGCTCCCCATCGTCAATAGTCCGACGACCACCACACCCGCACTGCGCGCTGACAACAATTTCATGAACTGGCTCTCTTTTTTGAACGGACGAAGATCGAAACGCGATTGACACAATACGTTATATCATAACATTTGATCAACCACGGCAAGCGCCAGGAAACGAAGCGGCCAGAGAGGATGGGTTACGGATGCAACGCGGCGCTAGCCTCGCGTCGGGCGGGATCCCGGGCGCGAGGCGCAGTGGCGGGCAGAAGTCACGCGACTGGGTCAGGCGTAGCTGGCGCCGAAGGCCCGTCGGTCGAGCAGCCGCTGCATGGCGGCATTGGGCTTTTCGATCTTGTGGTAGAAGCGGCTCGCGGCGTAGCTTTCGTTGAAGGCGTCGAAGTAGTCGTCGAGCACGTTGGCGGCGTCGGCGTCGCCGGTCTTGCGCAGCAGTTCGGCGGCGACTTCGGCGGTGCACAGGTGCGAGGCCGAGGCCGGCTTGCGCAGCCGATAGCGGGTCAGACGATCCGTGTGGAGCGGCAATACCGGCAGGTCTGCCAGATACGGGCTCTTGCGGAAGATGCGCCGCGCCTGGCGCCAGGTCCCGTCGATCAGGATGAACACGGGAATGAAGCCGTCCTGCTTGGCGCCGATCACCGCCCGCTCGTCGACCACGCGATGCTGGTAGTCCGGCTGGTCGTCGGGAAAGACCACGAACGGCACGTAGCGCCGGTCAGCCAGCAGGGCAAGCAGGCGCGCTTCCGGCGCGGTGCGATACCAGGTGAAGGTCTGGGTCTGCGGCAATACATCGGCGATCAGGCGGCCGGTATTGGTGGGCTTGTTGTGCTCGTAGGGGTGCGTCAGCAGCCACACCTGGGCGTCGCTCGTCGCCGTGACCCGATACGGGCACAGACAGTTGAGCGCGGGCAGACGGCAGCCGTCGCAACGCACGACGAAGCTGCCCCGCGCCTTGAACTCGCGGCGCGGCGGCATCGCCTCGCCGGACGCCGGTGCGTGTGAAGCATCGGCGGCGGGCGCGTCGTTCTCGCTCGGCGACCCGTAGTCGGTCATCCAGTCAGCATCGTTACGCATGGCTCGGCAGTCTCTGCACTACAGCGGGGCGCGCATTCTACCACCTCGCCCCGCTGTCTCGGACCCGCAATCGAGGAAAGATCTGTATCAATTGCCTTAGCGACCAGTGCTCTCGCTCGCTTTCGACGTCTCGCCGTGAGAGGGAACGCCGCGCTGTTTCCAGTATCCCGCCAGCACGGAGCCGGAGACGTTGTGCCAGACCGAGAACAGCGCGCCCGGCAGTGCGGCGCCGGCGGTGAAGAACTGATTGGCGAGGGTGACCGCCAGCCCGGAATTCTGCAGGCCCACCTCGAAGGCGATGGTGCGCGCGGTGCGGATATCGAAGCCCAGCGCGCGGCTCAGCCAGTAGCCGCCGGCAAGCCCGATGCTGTTGTGAGCGATGACCGCGATCGCCACGATCGGCCCCAGGGTCGCCAGGTTACCGGCGTTGAGCGCGACCACGATGGCGATGATCAGCACGATGGCGGCCATGGCCAGCGTCGCCAGGGCCGATTCGATCTTGCGGATCCGTGCCCCCAGCAGGTGGTGGACGATGACCCCCAGTGCAATCGGCGCGATGACCAGTTGCGCGATGCTCATCAGCATGCCCAGGACCGGCACGTCGATGGTCTGGCCGACCAGCAGCCAGGTGATGAACGGCGTGGCGACGACCGAGATCACGGTGGAGACCATGGTCATCGAGACCGACAGCGCCACGTGGCCGCCGGCGAGCCAGGTCATCACGTTGGAGGAGGTGCCCCCGGCGGTGGCGCCGACCAGGATCATCCCGGTGGTGAGCTCCGGGCTCAGGCCCAGCACGCGCGACACCAGCAGCGCTGCCACCGGCATGATCAGGAACTGCAGGATGACGCCGACGGCGATCGGCTTGGGCGCCTTGATCACGCGGGCGAAGTCCTCGCGGGTCAGGGTCAGCCCCATGGCGAACATGATCACCACGAGCAGCGTCTTGATATCCGCTTTCAGCCCGACGAACAGCTGCGGCTCGAAGGCGGCGATGACGGCCAGCAAGACGGCCCAGACCGGGAACAGCCGGTTGATGCGTTCAAACATGATGATGTGTCCTAGCGATGGTGTGACTCGCCGGTGGGCAAGCCGGGGCCGCTCGAGCGGCTCTGTCGGGATCGATACGAAAAGAAGCCACGGCTCCAATATCGGCCGGGCGCGCTATTCTGCCGTACCGCGAGCCGCGACTAAATAGGCAAAAGGCGGCAGGCGCCGGGGATACCCGCCCCGGCCGCAAGCCCGAGAGGCCTTCAGCCGTCGAAACCGCCCTGCTCGCGCCACCGCGCCACCAGCGCCGGCACGCCCCGGCTGGCCGGTTCCGCGACGGGGCTGACACCGGGCGGCGCCAGGTCGCGGGCGTGGGGGTCGACCAGCCAGCACGGCGCCTCCAGCGGCGCCTGTTCCAGCAGCAGTGCCGCCGGCATCACCGCCAGTGACGTGCCGACGACCAGCAGGGCATCGGCCTCCAGGACGATGTCGCAGGCTTCCGCGTAGCGCGGCACGGCCTCGCCGAACCAGACCACGTCCGGGCGCAACTGGCTGCCCTTGTCGCACAGATCGCCGATCGCGATGGTACCTCGGGCCGAGACCTCTTCCACCGGGTAGCGCAGATCGGCATCGACGGACGATCGCGCCAGCCGGATCTCGCCGTGCAGGTGCAGCACATGGCGGGAACCGGCGCGCTCGTGCAGGTCGTCGATATTCTGGGTGACCACGCTGACCCGAAACCCCGCCGCCTCGAGCTCGGCCAGCGCCAGGTGCGCGGCGTTCGGGCGTGCCCGGCGGGCCTGCTCGCGACGCTCGTCGTAGAAGCGCAGCACGGTCTCCGGATCCCGCGCCCAGGCTTCGGGGGTCGCCACATCCTCGACACGATGGTTTTCCCACAGGCCGTCGCCGTCGCGAAAGGTTCTGAGGCCGCTCTCGGCGCTGATGCCGGCGCCGGTCAGCACCACCAGATGGGGTTGGGTGTGATCACTCATGACGCAATACGCCTTCCTTCAAGCTGGACCTTCAGCGAGGCTAGCATGCACCGCCGCCGCGGACACCCGTCGCCGACAGACGCCACGCTACCCTCGGTCCCGCGACAGGCCCCTTGAGATACCCCGCCCCAGCCCCGACAATAGCGACCCGTTCCGCTTTGCGAGCCCATCTCATGACCGCGACGCCTGCCACGACCGCGCGCCCTGCGCCGCTGGCGGTGATCTACCGCGATGCGCGGCTGATCGCCGTGGCCAAACCGCCCGGGATGCTGGTGCATCGCACGGCGCTGGCCCGCGGCGAAACCCGCTTCGTGATGCAGACGCTGCGCGATCAGATCGGTCAGCACGTCTATCCGGTCCACCGGCTGGACCGCCCCACCGGCGGCGTGCTGCTGTTCGCGCTGGACAGCGAAGCGGCCGCGGCGTTGACGCGCACCTTCACCGAGCAGCGCGTGACCAAGCGCTACCTGGCCGTGGTACGCGGCTGGGGGCCGGAAGCGATCAGCGTCGATGCCTCGCTGCGCGAGGAGGACGGCCTTCGACCCAAGGCGGAGATGCCCGAGCAGGCGGCGCTGACCCATTTTCGGCGACTGGCGACGGCGGAGCTCCCGGTGGCGGTGGACCGCTATCCGCAGTCGCGCTACTCGCTGATGGAAGCGCGGCCGGAAACGGGCCGGCGCCACCAGATCCGTCGCCATCTGGCCCGCTGCGGCCATCCGATCATCAATGACGCCAAGCACGGCAAGGGCATTCACAACCGCTACTTCCGCGATCACCTGGATTGCCCGCATCTGCTGTTGTCCGCCGTACAATTGACGCTGACACATCCGTTCGAGGAGCGCCGGCTGACGCTGGAGGCGGCCCCCGACGACCATTTCTCCGCCCTGCTCATCCGGTTCGGCTGGCAGGCGCACCTGACGCGACACGGCGCCCGATGGCAGATGCCCGATGCGAGCACGACACCGGCCGAACCGAGCGATGCCCTTTCATGATCGAGACCCCATGAGCGACGACGCCAAGACTCTCAACGACGCCCCCGAACCCGCCAACGACGGCGAGCGTGACGACTACGACTTCCGCTTCGGCGGCATTCGGCGTCTCTACGGCACCCGTGCGGCCGACGCCTTCCGGCGCGCGCATGTGGTCGTGATCGGCGTGGGCGGCGTCGGTAGCTGGAGTGCCGAGGCGCTGGCGCGCTCCGGCATCGGCAGGCTGACCCTGATCGACCTGGACGATGTCTGTGTCTCCAACGTCAACCGCCAGCTTCACGCCCTGGACGGCCAGATCGGCAAGCCCAAGGTCGAGGTGCTGGCCGAGCGCTGCCGCGCGATCTGGCCGGGCATCGAGATCCACGCCGATGCCGCCTTCATCACCCCGACCAACCTCGCCGAGCGGATTCCGATTGATGCCGATCACGTGATCGACGCCATCGATCACGTCGGCGCCAAGGCGGCGCTGATCCACTACTGCCACCGCCGCAAGCTGCCGATCACCGTGACCGGCGGCGCCGGCGGCCAGAGCGATCCGACCCGCGTGCAGGTGGCGGATCTCACCCGCACCGAACACGATCCGCTGCTGGCCAAGGTGCGCTCGAAGCTGCGCCGGGATTTCGGCTTTTCGCGCAATCCCAAGCGCCGCTTCGGCGTCGAGTGCGTCTATTCCGACGAGCAGTTGGTCTACCCCGGCGAGGATGGCGAAGTCTGCCTGCAGAAGCCGGCTCCGGGCCAGGCCACGCGCCTCGACTGCGCCGCCGGCTTCGGCGCGGTGAGCGTGGTCACCGGCACCTTCGGCTTCGTGGCGGCCGGACGCGTACTGACCCGGCTTGCCGCCAGGGCCGCGGGCTCGGCCGAACCCCCGAAGACGCCAGCGGCGGCCGAGACGCACCGTGCATCGGCAGAACCGTCAGTCGACACCCAGGAGACCCCCCATGAGTGAACATCGCAAGCCGGTACCGGGCATCTATCGTCACTACAAGGGCCAGCTCTACGAGGTGCTCGATGTCGCCCAGCACAGCGAGACCGAGGAGTGGCTGGTGGTCTACCGGGCGCTCTACGGCGACTACGGGCTGTGGGTGCGCCCGCTCGCCATGTTCTGCGAGCAGGTCAGCGTCAGCGACGAACCGGTGGCACGGTTCGCGCTGGAGAAGGCGTTCCGCTAAGCGCTGCTTGAAAGATTACGGTTTCCCGCATGAACGATTTTACGGCTGATCGATTTCCCGTATTCCCGTACAATTCGCTGCTTTCCAAGCGACGGCCCGACAATCCACACGGTGGTATCCACAACAAGGGCCGGCGAATCATTTCCCACGGGAGGAAGCATGAGCGTACGCGTCGGCGTGATCATGGGTTCGAAGTCGGACTGGTCGACTCTCTGCCATACCGTCGAGACCCTGGAAAAGCTGGGTATCGAGCATGAAACCAAGGTGGTCTCCGCCCACCGCACGCCGGACCTGCTGTTCGAATACGCCGAGACCGCTGCCGACCGGGGCCTGGAAGTGATCATCGCCGGCGCCGGCGGCGCGGCCCACCTGCCCGGCATGTGCGCCGCCAAGACGCGGCTGCCGGTGCTGGGCGTGCCGGTGAAGTCGAGCACGCTCTCCGGGATCGATTCGCTGCTCTCCATCGTCCAGATGCCGGCCGGCGTTCCCACCGCGACGCTGGCGATCGGCCGCGCCGGGGCGATCAACGCCGCCCTGCTCGCCGCCGCCATGCTGGCCAACCACGACGAGCGCATCCGCGAGGCGCTGGAAGCGTTCCGCGCCGAACAGACGCAGCAGGTGCTCGACAACCCCGATCCTCGACCCGCAGATCAGGAGCCCTCATGAGAATCGGCATCGTCGGCGGCGGCCAGCTCGGCCGCATGCTCGCCCAGGCGGGCGCGCCACTGGATATTCGCTTCACCTTCCTCGATCCCGGCAGCGAGCCGTGTGCGGCCGTCCACGGCCAGCACCTGCAGGCCGACTGGCAGGACCCGGAGGCGTTGAACACGCTGACCGCCACCTGTGACGCCATCACCTTCGAATTCGAGAACGTGCCGGCCGAGGCGGTCGAGCGGCTGGCCGAACGCCGCCCGGCCTATCCGCCCGCCTCGGCGCTGGCCACGGCGCGGGATCGCTGGCTCGAGAAGTCGCTGTTCCGCTCGCTGGATATCGACGTACCGCCCATTGCCCGGATCGATAGCCAGGCCGACCTCGATACCGCGGTGGCCGAGATCGGCCTGCCGGTGGTGATCAAGACCCGGACCATGGGCTACGACGGCAAGGGCCAGAAGGTGCTGCGCGAATCGGAAGACGTCGCCGGCACCTTCGAGGAGCTGGGCGGCGTGCCGTTGATCCTCGAGGGGTTCATCGATTTCGACCACGAGATCTCGGTGATTGCCGTGCGCGGCCGCGACGGCGAGATCCGCCACTGGCCGGTGGTGCGCAACGAGCATCGCCAGGGCATCCTGCACCGTTCGGTGCCGCAGGTCGCGCATCCGCTGCAGGCGCAAGCGGAGGATTACGCCAGCCGGGTCATGAACGAACTCGATTATGTCGGGGTGATGGCGTTCGAGTTCTTCGTCACCGCCGCCGGGCTGCTCGCCAACGAGATCGCCCCCCGGGTCCACAACTCCGGCCACTGGAGCATCGAGGGCGCGGTGATCAGCCAGTTCGAGAATCACGTCCGCGCCGTCGCCGGCCTGCCGCTGGGCGAGACCGAGCGCCTGGCACCGTGCGCGATGCTCAACTTGATCGGCGCCTTCCCCGAGCGCGACGCCGTGCTCGCCCTGCCCGGCACCCGCTGGCACGACTACGGCAAGGCACCCCGGCCGGGCCGCAAGATCGGCCATGTCACGATTCTCGCCGAAGACGACGAGACGCTGAAGACGCGCGTCGAGGCGGTCGAGGCGCTACTGGTCAACGATCTCGGCTGAGCGTCGCCCGGACCTCACGAAAAAAGCCCCGGTGTCAGCTCGAGCTGACATCGGGGCTTTTGGTTGAAGCGTGCGCCTGGTCAGGCGCAGCGCCTCACTCCTTGTCGGTCGTGAACATGTGCTTCTGCAGATAGTTCTGGATGCCAACCTTGTCGATCAGGCCCAGCTCCGCCTCGAGCTTGTCGATGTGCTCTTCTTCGTCGTCGAGAATCTTGATGAACAGGTCGCGGCTGACGTAATCGCGAACGGATTCGCAGTAGGGAATCGCTTCCTGCAGGTCGGCGCGGGCCTTGTGCTCGATCTTGAGATCGCTCTCGAGCATCTCCTGGCAGTTCTCGCCGATATTGAGCTTGCCCAGGTCCTGCAGGTTGGGAATGCCTTCCAGGAACAGGATGCGCTCGATCAGCTTGTCGGCATGCTGCATCTCTTCGATGGACTCTTCGTACTCCCACTTGGCCAGCACGCTGAGCCCCCAGTCCTTGTACATCTTGCTGTGCAGGAAGTACTGGTTGATCGCGACCAGCTCGTTGCCGAGCACGGTGTTGAGATAGGTGATGACCTTGGCGTCGCCTTTCATTGTCGTGTTCTCCTCATGGTGTCTCTGGCGATGGGGAGGCACGTTGTGGCCACGCACTCCCATCGGATCGGCACCACCCGGCCGGGCAGCATCGATCCAGTGATCGCAGTATCACCCATGCGATCCAGAAATTACAACCATTACAGTAGGTTACGACAATATCTCATCTGCAAGCCGTTGGCAGATGGAAACGCGGCTGATAACGACTCGCGCTATCGCAGGGCGGTCGCCGTCACGACGCGAAGGCGGAAATCGGTTCGAAATCAAGTAGAAGCCGTGGCCGCGGGAGGGGGCAAGCGCGGTCAGACCGCGTAGGCGAGGTCCGGATCCATCGCCATTTCCTGGCTGATCGCTTCGCGCATGACGCTCTTGCCGGTGCAGGCGCACTTGCCGCACTGGCCGGCGCAACCGGTGGCCTCGCGAACTTCACGCCAGCTGCGGGCGCCACTCGAGACGGCATTTTCGATATCGCGGTCAGTGACCCCAACACAAAGACAGACGTACACGGCCAAACCTCACTGGTAACGTGATAGCAAATGTAAATGATTCGCATAGGCAATTTCAACCCGTAATCGAAATCATCTCGCCTGACGTTAGTGGAGGCCGGCTTAACGCAACCTGATGCCGCCGCCAACGCTCGCCAGCCACGCTTTTCCCCGTGCCATTGAACCCGCCGTCGCTGTCGATTGCTCCTCCCCTCCCCCTCCCCGAACGCAAGAACGCCGCGCCCTTTCGGGTCGCGGCGTCTCGGTGATCCACTTTTGTGATGTCTGTCAGAACCTGTCCACGATCTGATTCTCAGCCGGTACGGCGCAGCAGCCAAAAACCGAGTAGATAACAGGCCGCCGTCGGCACCACCACCGCCAGCGAGGGCGAGAAGCCGAACAGCACCGACGCCGGCGCCAGCAGGTCCTGCAGGTACTTGAAGGTCAGGCCGACGATCACGCCGTAGAAGATACGTGTCCCCGCGGCCACGCTGCGCAGCGGGCCGAACACGAACGAGGCCGCCAGCAGCACCAGTCCGGCCAGCGTCACCGGCAGCAGGCTCTTCTGCCAGAAGTAGAGCAGCGGCTGCGTGGCCTCCTGCCCCTGCGCTCGCAGATAGTCGGCATAGCGCCAGAGACTGGTGATGGGCTGGCTGTCCAGCGGGCGCAGCAGTCGGGTCAACTGCGCCGGGGTCAGCGCCGTGTCCCAGCTCTCGCTGGGCAGCGTCTCGGCGCGAGTCGCGCCCTCTTCGAAATGGGTGATCCTGACATCTTCCAGCGTCCAGGCGTCGCCATCCCAAACCGCTCGCGCAGCCTGGGTGGCATCGACCAGCCGTTGCCCATCGAAGTGGTACCGGGTGAAGTTGATCAGGGTATCGTCGGCACGAATGGTACCGAAGCGATAGAAGTCGTCCCCCTCGCGCTGCCAGCCGCCACGGTGCGAGAGCACGGCTTCCGAGCCTTCCGACTGCTCCAGCCGCCACGCCTCGGCGTGCTGCTCCGTCGCCGGGCTGACGAACTCGCCTATCGCCATGGTGATCAGGATCACCAGCACCAGGGGCTTGAGCACGCCCAGCAGAATACGGCCCAGCGAACGGCCCGAGGCGCGCATCACCGTCAGTTCGTTGTTGGAAGCCATGCCGCCGAGGCCGACCAGCGCGCCGATCAGCACCGCGACGGGGGCGTATTCGTAGAAGCGCCAGGGCAGCCGCATGATCAGATAGAGCAGCACGTCCAGGGCGGTGTAGCCGCCCGAGACGTCTCCCAGGTCGTTGATGTAGGAGATCACCAGGTCCAGGCCCAGCACCATGACCTGAACCACCAGCATCGCGCCGAGCACGTTGCGGGCGATGTAACGGTCGAGACGATCGATCAACATCAGCGGCCTCCCCGCGTCTGGTCGCGACGGATCAGGAACAGCCCCAGCGTCAGGTAGACCAGGTGGATCGGCCACATGCCGATGCCGGACGGCAGGCCGCCCCGGGCGATCGCGTCCTGGGCCGCCAGCAGCAGGCTGAGATAGCTGATATGCAGGAAGATCGCCGGCAGCAGCTTGGCGAAGCGTCCCTGGCGCGGATTGACCCGCGACAGCGGCAGTGCCAGCAGGGTCAGGATGGGAATCATCAACGGCATCGAGAGGCGCCACTGCAGCTGCGCCATCGACTCGTCGTCGCCGTCGGCGATCAGTTCCGGCGTGCTCATCAGCTCGCTGTCGACGTCGACCTCGCCGGTGTCGTCGGTCGCCAGGCGAACGCCATAGCTACCGAACTCCAGTTTCTCCGCGACCGGGCTGCCGGGCTCGACGCTGTAGCGCTGGCCGTTCTCGAGTACCAGGTAGCGGCTGCCGGTATCCGGGTCGGTGGTCTGGTAGCCGCCCTCGGCCCGCGTCACCACCTGCTGCGGCGACCCGTTGCCGCCGGTCTGGCGCTCGCTGATGAAGACGTTCTGCATGCGCGACCGGTCATCACTGAGGGACTGGGTGTAGGCGGTGCGGTCGTTGCCGAAATCCTGGAATCGACCGGGTGTCAGCAGCGAGAAATCGAGCTGACTCTGCTGCTCGTCGATCAGACGCTCGTTGTGGGCGGCGCCCGCCGGTGTCAGCCACAGGCTGCAAAGCCCGACCAGCACCGCGATCAGCGCCGCCGGCAGCAGCGTGACCTGCAACAGCCGGTTGGGGCTGATGCCGCAGGCGACCAGCACGGTGATCTCGCTGTTCAGGTAGAGCTGGCCGTAGGCGAGCAGAATCGCGAGGAAGAACGACAGCGGCAGCACCAGCTCGAGGAAGCTGGGCATGTGGAAGAGCATCAGCGTGCCCAGCGCACTGAGTGGCAGTTCGCCCTGGGCCGCGTCGGTGAAGTAGCGAATGAAGCGACTGCCCATGATCACCAGCAGCAGCACGCCGGCCACCGCCGACATGGTCAGCAGAATCTCGCGTGTCAAATAACGGGATACAATCAACATCGACTCCTGATTTGGCTTCCTGCCGCAGCCCGACCCAGCGCTCGGACCGGACGATCCCGGCCATCGCACCTGCCGCCGGTAAGTCTGCCGTCACGCCCCCGACGATACGAACCGCCGATACGGCTTGTGCAACGCGCTTCGGCTTTGCGTAAACTGGCCAATCGATGGGACATTCGTCGGCGGCGATGGGTTCGGGCCGCTCGAAAACGTTCGCGGTGTCGATCCCGGCGCTCACCGCCATTGCCGCGCACCTCCACCCGGCGCCATTATCCTGAATCACCGCTCGCTTGTCTCGTTACCGACAGGCTTGTCCGCTCAATCGTTCATTGGAGACGACATGGAATTTTCCGTACTGACCGTCAATCCGGCCAAGGTCGAGACAGCCTGCCTCGTGGTACCGCTGTTTCAGGATGGCGATCTGCTGTCCGCCGCTGCCAAGCTGGATGACGCCAGCGAGCGCTTGATCGCACAACTCGTCGAGCGCGGCGACTTCACCCCCGAACTGGCCAATGTCCAGTTGATCCCGTTCGCGCCGGGCCTCGCCGCCGAGCGACTGCTGCTGGTTGGCCTGGGCAAGCGCGAGACCTTCAATGAAGGCGCCCTGCGCAAGGCGCTGGACGGTGCCTTCACCGCGCTGGCCAAACTGCCGGTGGATGGCGCCGCGGTGGCGTTCGCCGATGCAGAAGTCGAAGATCGCGATACCGCCTGGAACGCGCAGATGACGCTGGAAGCCGCCACCCGCGCCGTCTACCGCTTCACCGAGTGCAAATCCACCCAGCCGACACTGCCGCAGTTGCGCAAGATCGAACTGCTGGTCTCGGAGGCCAATCAGGCCGACGGCGCCAAGGCCGGCGCCCGTATCGGCGCGGCCCTGGGCGACGGCGTCAACCTCGCCCGCACCCTGGGCAATCTGCCCGGCAACATCTGCACGCCGACCTACCTGGCCAATCAGGCCGAGACGCTGGCCGGGGAATCCGCCGGCTCGCTGACGGTAGAGATCCTCGATGAAGCCGAGCTGGAGGCGCTGGGTGCCCACTCGCTGCTGGCGGTCGGTCGCGGCAGCGCCGAGCCCTCCAAGCTGATCGTGATGAAGTATCAGGGTGCCGACGACGCCGAAGAGTCGCCCCACGTGCTGGTCGGCAAGGGCATTACCTTCGATACCGGCGGCATCTCGCTCAAGGCGGGTGCCGGCATGGACGAGATGAAATTCGACATGTGCGGCGCTGCCAGCGTCTTCGGCACCATGAAGAGTCTCATCGCGCTGAAGCCGAAGCTCAATGTGGTGGCGATCGTCGCCAGCGCCGAGAACATGCCGGACGGCCGCGCGATCAAGCCCGGCGATATCGTCACCACGCTCAAGGGACTGACCGTCGAGATTCTCAATACCGATGCCGAAGGTCGTCTGGTGCTGTGCGACGCCCTGACCTATGCCGAGCGTTTCGAGCCGGCCAGTGTGGTCGACATCGCCACCCTGACCGGGGCCTGCGTCATCGCGCTGGGCGATCACGCCAGCGGCCTGTTCTCCAACGACGACGATCTCGCGCTGGACCTGCTCGAAGCCGGCGAGGCCTCCTGGGATCGCGCCTGGCACATGCCGCTGTGGGACGACTACCAACAGCAACTGGACTCCAACTTCGCCGATCTCGCCAATATCGGCGGTCGGCCGGCTGGCGCCATCACGGCGGCGTGCTTCCTGTCACGCTTCGCCGACAAGTATCCATGGGCACACCTCGATATCGCCGGCACCGGCTGGGACAGCGGCAAGCAGAAAGGCGCCAGTGGCCGCCCGGTGGGACTGCTGACCCGCTACCTGCTGGATCGCGAGAGCGAACTGGTGGTGACGCCGGAGGCGTGATGTCGAATCGCGAGCCGGGCCGCACAGGCCCGGTTCGTCGTCCGGCGCATCGCTGACACGCTCCTCTCAACAGGCACGCTCCTCTCAACATGAAAGGCCCGACATGTTTATCGTTTCACTCTCCTACAAGGTGTCGATCGATCAGGTCGAAGCGCATCTCGAAGGCCACATCGCGTGGCTGAAGAGCGCCTATCAGCGCCAGATACTGCTGGCATCGGGGCGCAAGGTGCCACGTACCGGTGGCGTTCTACTCGCGCGTGGGGATCGTGCCACGCTCGAGGCATGCCTGGCCGAGGATCCGTTCAAGATCCACGACCTTGCGGATTACGAGATCGTCGAATTCGAGCCATCTCTCGCGGCGCCAGGCCTGGAAGGACTGCTGGAATAAGCCGCTATCCCCCACTACCCACCCCAACGCTTTGCGTGCTAATTTGGATGGTCCGCTGCCTGGGGTCCCGGGCAGTTCCCAACCGAGGTCGTCGACCGCCTGCCGCCGCGCTCGCGGGGCCAGGCATCATGGACTGTCAGGAGAAGTCGCAGTGTCCACTTCAGGTTTCGAAGCCCGCCTTTCCTCCAACCCGCTCGATGCCACTCTGCGCAACGAGATTCTTGCCAACCCGGGCTTCGGCCGCTACTTCACCGATCACATGGTACATGTACGCTGGACCAGGTCGGACGGCTGGCAGCGCGGCGAGATTCGCCCCTACGGGCCGCTGCTGATCGACCCGGCCTCGCCGGTGCTGCATTACGGTCAGGAGATCTTCGAGGGCATCAAGGCCTATCGTCACGCCGACGGCTCGGTCTGGACCTTCCGTCCGGAGAAGAACGCCGCTCGCTTCCGCGCCTCCGCCCGCCGCCTGGCGCTGCCGGAACTCGATGACGAGACGTTCCTCGGATCGCTCAAGACGCTGGTCGCGCAAGATGCCGCCTGGGTGCCGACCCCGCAAAACGAAGCCGAAGAGTGCAGTCTTTACCTGCGCCCGTTCATGATCGGCAACGGCAAGTCGCTGGGCGTCAAGCCGGCCGCCGAGGTCGACTACTACCTGATCGCCTCACCAGCGGCCTCCTACTTCAAGGGTGGCGGCAAGCCGATCTCGATCTGGCTCTCCCAGCATTACAACCGCGCCGCGCCCGGCGGTACCGGCTTCGCCAAGTGCGGTGGCAACTACGCCGCTTCGCTGCTGGCCCAGGCCGAAGCCGAGAGCCACGGCTGCGACCAGGTCGCCTTCCTCGACGCGGCGGAAAACAAGTGGATCGAAGAGCTGGGCGGCATGAACCTGTTCTTCGTCTACCGCGATGGCCGCCTGGTGACCCCGGCGCTGACCGGCACCATTCTCGAAGGCGTCACCCGTGACTCCATTCTGGAGCTGGCTCGCGATGCCGGCCTGACGCCGGAAGAGCGCCCCATCAGCATCGACGAGTGGCGCGACGGCGTCGCCAGCGGCGAGATCGTCGAGGTCTTCGCCTGCGGCACGGCCGCCGTCATCACCCAGATCGGCGAGCTGGTGACCGAGAGCGACCGAATCGTCACGCCGCCAGTCGACGGCGAGGCGATCAGCGCCAGACTGCGCAAGCGACTGCTGGATATCCAGTACGGTCGTAGCGAAGACAGCCGCGGCTGGCTGATGCGATTGGCCTGATGCGGGTGGCCCGATTTCGTCCTAAGCTCCTGTAGGAACTGGATCGATCGCCGGTGCCGAAACGACCGCCCACCGGCGGTCGTTTCGTCTCGAGGCTCTCGAGGAACCTCGCACGAGGCGACCCACTCACGAATAAGGATGACGCAATGAAACCCGTGATGATCATTACCGGTGCCGGTCGTGGCATCGGCGCTGCCACCGCGATCATGGCCGCCCAGAAGGGCTATGCCGTCGCCGTGAACTACCGCAGCGACAAGGCCTCCGCCGACAAGGTGGTGGCCGAGATCGAATCCGACGGTGGCCGCGCCATCGCGATTCAGGCCGACGTCGTCGACGAAGCGGCGATCGTCGCCATGTTCGAGACCGTCGACCGCGAGCTGGGCCGGGTCGACGTACTGGTCAACAACGCCGGCGTGGTCGACCAGATCAGTCGTGTCGACGAGATGAGCTTCAAACGCGTCGACCGGATGATGAAGATCAACGTGGTCGGGCCGTTCATCTGCGCCCGCGAAGCGATCAAGCGCATGTCGACCCAGAGTGGCGGCAGGGGCGGCGCGATCATCAACGTCGGCTCCGCCGCCTCGCACCTCGGTGGGGCCGGTGAGTACGTCGACTACGCCGCCTCCAAGGGCGCCATCGATACCATGACCGAGGGGCTTTCGAAGGAAGTCGCCGGCGAAGGCATTCGCGTCAACACCATCCGGCCCGGCGTCATCCGCACCACCATTCATGCCAGCGGCGGCAACCCTGACAAGCCCGACATCGCCGGCTCGGTGATCCCGATGGGTCGCATCGGCGAGCCGGAGGAGATCGCCAACGGCATCCTGTGGCTGGCCGAGGCCGGGTTCACCACTGGGGCATTCGTCGACATCGACGGCGGCGTCTAGTCCTCCATCGATTGGCTGCGCGTCGCCCAGGCGGCGTTGAATCCAGCTTCGCGATGCTCATTGAAGAACCCTCAACTGCGCTCGCTTAGCTGGATTCGCCTTGCCTGAAGCTAGCTCGCGCAATCGCTCGGGTTCGCTTGAGATCACCCATCTCTCTCGGCGCCGACTCAGGTAACATTGGTAACTCGCAACCCGGGCTCTTAGCTCTTAGCTCTTAGCTCTTAGCTCGTAGCTCGTAGCTCGTAGCTCGTAGCTCGTAGCTCGTAGCTCGTAGCCCGGATTGTCCTTCTTCCCGCTTCCAGGCGCGAAGCGCCGCTCTTACCGCTTACAGCTCCCCGAAGGGGATTTATGACCAAAGTCGATTTCTACATCCTGCCCGATACCACGCTGGAAGCGCGGTTGAGCTTCGCCTGTCGACTGGCGGAGACGATCTATCGCAAGGGTTATCAGCTGCATATCCATACCCAGGACGAAACCATGGCCCGCGAGCTCGACGAGCTGCTGTGGACGTTCCGCGAGGAGAGCTACGTCCCGCATCGCGTCGCGGGGGATGCCATGGAGCCGCCTCCGCCGGTGACGATCGGCTGGGAAACCGTGCCGGAACCGGGCGTGCAGGCGATGCTCAATCTGAACGACGAGATTCCCGAGTGGTTCTCGCGGCTGGAGCGCGTCGCCGAGATCATCAACCAGCATCAGGACGTGCTGCGTACCAAGCGCGCCTGCTGGAAGACCTACAAGGATCGGGGGTATCGGGTCGAGGCACACAAGCTCTGACCCGAGGCAACGGCTGATGCCCTGCTCTCGTATCCGACACGCCGGCCTGACTCCGCGGCCATCGACAAGGTATAATCCCCGCCATTTTTCGCTACGCGGCATTTCGCCGTGCCGCGTGTCGTCGTCACCGATTCGAGCCCGATAGCCGCCATGGACAAGACGTACCAACCCGATCAGATCGAAACCCGCTGGTATGAACGCTGGGAAGCCGACAACCGTTTCGCACCCAGCGGCGAAGGCGAGCCCTTCTCGATCATGATCCCGCCGCCCAACGTGACCGGCAGCCTGCACATGGGCCACGCCTTCCAGGACACGATCATGGACACGCTGGTGCGCTGGAAGCGGATGCGCGGCAACAACACGCTGTGGCAGGTGGGAACCGATCACGCCGGCATCGCCACCCAGATGCTGGTGGAGCGCAAGGTCGCGGCCGAGGAAGGCAAGAGCCGCCACGATCTCGGCCGCGACGCGTTCACCGCCAAGATCTGGGAGTGGAAGGAGGAGTCCGGCGGCCATATCACCCGCCAGCTGCGGCGCATGGGCGCCAGCGTCGACTGGAGCCGCGAGCGCTTCACCATGGACGACGGCTTCTACGAGGCGGTGCAGGAAGTGTTCGTGCGCCTGCATGACGAGGGCCTGATCTATCGCGGCAAGCGCCTGGTCAACTGGGACCCGACGCTGCACACCGCGATTTCCGATCTCGAAGTGGAGAACCGCGAGCAGCAGGGTCAGTTCTGGCACTTCCGCTACCCGCTGGCCGACGGCGTCACCACCGCCGACGGCAAGGCGTACCTGGTCGTCGCCACCACCCGCCCGGAGACGCTGCTCGGCGACACCGGGGTGGCGGTCAATCCGGAAGATCCGCGCTACGCCTCGCTGATCGGCAAGTTCATCGAACTGCCGCTGGTCGGCCGCCGGATTCCGGTGATCGCCGACGAGCACGCCGACATGGAGAAGGGTTCGGGCTGCGTCAAGATCACCCCGGCCCACGACTTCAACGACTATGAAGTCGGCAAGCGCCACGACCACGCGCTGATCAACGTCTTCTCGCAAGACGCGACCATTCTCGAGCGTGCCGAAGCCTTCGACCTGCAGGGCCGGGCGCTGGCGGATGTCGACGTCACGCTGCCCGCCGCCTACGCCGGGCTGGATCGCTACGTCGCGCGCGAGCGCATCGTTGCCGACATGGACACCGCCGGCCTGCTCGAACGGGTCGAGACGGTCACCAACACCCTCCCCTACGGCGACCGCTCCGGCGACGTCATCGAGCCGCTGCTGACGGACCAATGGTTCGTCGCGGTCGAGAAGCTGGCCAAGCCGGCGATCGAGGCGGTGGAGAACGGCGACATCGAGTTCGTGCCCAAGAATTACGAGAACATGTACTTCGCCTGGATGCGCGACCTGCAGGACTGGTGCATCTCCCGCCAGCTGTGGTGGGGCCACCGCATTCCCGCCTGGTACGACGCCGAGGGCAATGTGTTCGTCGCCCGCACCGAGGCGGAGGCGCGCGAGAAGCACGGAATCGCCGCCGACGTCACGCTGACCCAGGACGACGACGTGCTCGACACCTGGTTCAGCTCCGGGCTGTGGACCTTCGGTACCCTGGGCTGGCCCGAGAAGACCCCGGAACTCGAGACCTTCCACCCCACCAGCGTGCTGGTCACCGGTTTCGACATCATCTTCTTCTGGGTCGCGCGGATGATCATGCTGACCGGCCACTTCACCGGCGAGGTCCCGTTCAAGACCGTCTACGTTCACGGCCTGGTGCGCGACGCCCAGGGCCAGAAGATGTCGAAGTCCAAGGGCAACGTGCTCGATCCCATCGATCTGATCGACGGTATCGACCTGGAAACCCTGGTGGCCAAGCGCACCGGCAACATGATGCAGCCGCAGAAGGCACGCGCAATCGAGAAGGCGACCCGCAGCGAGTTTCCGGAAGGCATCGAGGCCCACGGCACCGACGCCCTGCGCTACACCTTCCTGTCGCTGGCCACCACCGGACGTGACATCAAGTTCGACATGGG
>NZ_CALFQK010000045.1:0-37290 GCF_937921195.1 uncultured Salinicola sp. | reverse complement strand
CTGTCTCGGCGGCAGCGGATGCGTACTTTACGGACCCGAACCGGACTTGGCAAGCCCCTGAGTCGAAAAAACTGAATCGATGATGAACAACGGCAATGGCTCGACAGGGACCAATGGCGATGGCAGCCGATTGCCCCCGGCGCCTCATACTGTTCTGTTGTCAGATGCCCGCTTTTGACGCCCACCATCCCGACTGGCAAACCTTTGAAAGCTGCCAGAACATTGGTAAAACCAATTGGTGGAACCGTCATCAGGAGCATCGCCACGTGACCTACCCTCCCGTCAGGCAGCCCCGCCTTGCCGATGTCATTACCGAACGTCTCGAGACGATGATCCTCGAGGGTAGCCTCAAGCCGGGCCACCGCCTGCCAGCCGAAAGGCAGCTGGCCGAACGCTTCGGCGTGTCACGCCCCTCGCTACGCGAAGCCATTCAAAAGCTGGCCGCTCGAGGAGTGCTGACCAGCCGGCAGGGGGGAGGCACCTATGTCAGCGAGCGTCTCGCGGCCAGTTACGGCGACCCCATGCTGGAGATGCTGTCGCGCCACGACGAGTTTCACCTGGATGTGCTGGAGTTTCGCGATGCGATGGAGGGAATCACGGCCTATCACGCGGCGATGCGGGCGACCCCGGCCGACAAGGAGATGCTGCAGCAGCGTTTCGAGGCACTGGACAGGAGTTACCGGGATCCCGTCCAGCAAGGCGACCCGCTACGCGAGGCCAAGGCCGATGCCGCCTTTCATCTCGCCATTGCCGAGGCCGCGCACAATGTCCTGATGCTGCACACCATCCGCGGCCTTTTCCATTTGCTGGAGAAGAGCATCGTCGGCAATCTGGCGCATCTGTTCGAGCGCCCCAACGCCCGCCAGCGGTTGATGGCGCAGCACCGCGCGCTGCTCGAGGCGATTCAGGAAGGGAGAGCCGAGGAGGCTCGAATACTGGCTCACGAGCATCTCGACTACGTCAAGACGGGGTTGATGGACATGCAACGCGCCGAATCGAGGGCCCGACGCGCGGAGAGACGCTCGCAGTTGCTGAGCGACCGCTTCGAGCCCTGATCGCTTCCGCTTCCGGGTCACTCTCCGCTCAGATGCTGATCCTTCAGCTTGACGTAATTTCTCGCGGAGTAACTGAAAAACTCCCGTTCGGCGGCCTTGAGCTCGCGCAGCGGCTTGGCGGGGTTGCCAGCGTAGACATGGCCGCTCGCCAATACCTTACCGGGCGGCACCATGGCGCCAGCGGCAACGATCACTTCGTCTTCGATTACGGTCCCGTCGAGCACCACCGCGCCCATTCCGATCAGAACCCGATCCCCGACCCGGCAGCCGTGCAGCGTGGCCTGATGGCCGATCGTGACATCCTCCCCGATCACCAAGGGATGGCCGCCGGGGTTGTAGTCGCTGGCATGGGTGCAGTGCAGCACGCAACCGTCCTGCACGCTGGTCCGCGCGCCGATGCGAATGCGGTGGACATCGCCACGGATGACCGCCATCGGCCACACCGAGCAGTCGTCGCCCAGCGCCACGTCACCCAGCACGACGCTGGTATCGTCGATGAACACCCGCTGACCGAGGCTGGGTGTCACGCCCTGAAATGTTCGAATTGCCATTGAGTCCCACTCCTATCGCTATCCAGAATCCGCTTCACCATCCAGGCATGGCCTAGATGAGACTGGTCGCCAGCACCACGACCGTCAGCGGGATCGAGACGTAACGCACCAGCCATCGCCACAGCCGGAAGCCACCGGCACCGACGCCCAGCGCCGCCGTGGCCGCCTCCTTCGACATCATCCAGACCGCGAAGATGGCGATCAGCAGACCACCGACCGGCAGGAAGATATCGGGCGGAACGGTCGACACCAGCGTGAAGAAGTTCATCTCGCCGACCCAGTGCACGTCTGCCAGGGTGGAGAACGAGAGCACCGACAGCAGACCCACCAGCCACACCAGCGACCCGATCAGGATAGCAGCCCGGCTGCGCCGCCACCCGGAACCGACCAGCATCGACACCATCGGCTCGGCGAGATTGATCGACGACGTCCAGGTCGCCACCAGCAGGAGCAGAAAGAAGGCGCCCAGCCAGACCTGCCCTCCCGGCAATTCGCTGAAGGCGATCGGCAGCGTGACGAACATCAGCCCCGGCCCTTCGCTGGGATCGAGACCATGGGTGAAGACCACGGAGAAGATGGCGATACCGGAGAGCAGCGCCACCGTGATATCGAGCAGTGCCACGGCAAAGACGGCTTTGGGCAGACTCTGCTCCTCGGGCATGTAGGCACCGTAGGCCATCAGGGCGCAAGCGCCCACCGCCAGGGTAAAGAAGGCGTGCCCCATGGCATTGAGCACGACACTCCAGGTGATGGCGGCGACGTTCGGAGTGAACAGCCAGTGCATGGCGGCCCCGAAACCCGGCGTGGTCACGGCATAGCCGCCGAGAACGATCAGGATGGCGTACAGCAGCGGCATCATCACGTTGTTGAGCTTCTCGATGCCGTTGGCGATGCCGGCCGCCACCACCGACATGGTCAGCAGCATGAACAGGGTATGGTTGAAGGTCATGCGCAGCGGATCGGCCAGGAAGGCATCGAAGCTAGCGCCGATCTGCGGGGGAGAAAGACCGACGAAGTTGCCATTCACGGCACTGATCAGGTACTCGATCGACCAGCCGGAGACCACCGAGTAGAACGACAGGATGAAGAAGACGGTGATCGCGCCGAAAAGCCCCAGCCATTTCCAGTGACGACTGACATCGGCCTCGTCGGCCAGGAACGCCAGCGCCTGCATCGGGCTGCGCCGACCGGCGCGGCCGATCATGATCTCGGCCATCATCATCGGCAACCCCAGCAGCAATACGAAGACGATGTAGAGCAGCAGGAACGCCGAACCGCCGTTCTCACCCGTCATGTAGGGAAAGCGCCAAATGTTGCCAAGTCCCACGGCGGCGCCGGTGACCGCCAGGATAAAGGCACGGCGGGACTGCCAGCGCTCCAGAGTTTCACTCATCATTCGGGACCTTTATCGAACGGGTTGCGGTCGCGGGCGGCCTGCAGCGGGGCAGACAGGGCTGGCGCGAAAACGCGAAGAGCCTATCAGCACCGGGGCGGCTCGCCAATCCGGCCCGGGCCGGCGCCCAAAATGGGCGCTGCCAACTGGGGCCCCCGGATTGAAAGCGGCTGCGGCTTCCCCCATATAGAATGGCACCGATTCCATCGTCCGAGGTGACCATGTCGAATAACCCGCTGCTCGAGCAGCATAGTCTGCCGCCGTTCGAGGCGATCCGTCCCGAACACGTCGTACCGGCCATCGAAAAGATCATTGCCGACAACCGGCAGGCCACCGAGACCCTGGCCCGGCAGCAGGACGTGAGCTGGCAGACCCTCGCCGCGCCGCTGGAAGCGCTCGACGACCGCCTCTCCCAGGCATGGTCGCCGGTGTCCCACCTCAACTCGACGATGAACAGCGACGCCCTGCGCGACGCCTATCAGCAGTGCCTGGCCATGCTTTCCGAGTACGGCACCTGGGTCGGCCAGCACACCGCGCTTTTCAAGGCCTTCGAGCGGCTGCGCCAAGGCGACGAGTTCGCGACACTCGATACCGCGCAGCGCAAGGCGATCGACAACACGCTGCGCAACTTTCGTCTCGCCGGCGTCGACCTCCCGGACGACGCCAAGAAACGCTACGGCGAGATCCAGGCTCGCCTGTCGGAACTCGGCAACACCTTCTCCAACCAGCTGCTGGATGCGACCCAATCCTGGCACCTCGATCTCGCCGACGCCGATCGCCTGGGCGGCCTGCCGCAGAGCGCCCTGGAGACATTGAAGGCCAATGCCGAAGCCAAAGGCGTTTCCGGCTACCGCATTACCCTGGACGTGCCCAGCTTTCTGCCGGTCATGACCTTCGCCGAAGATCGCGAGCTGCGCCGGGAGGTATATACCGCCTACGTCACCCGCGCCTCCGACCAGGGCCCCAAGGCCGGCGAGAACGATAACGCGCCGGTGATCGAGGAAACGCTGTCACTGCGTCAGGAGTTGGCCCGCCTGCTCGGTTTCGACACCTACGCCGACTACTCGCTGGCCACCAAGATGGCCGAAACCCCCGAACAGGTGCTGGGCTTCCTCGACGACCTCGCCAAACGCGCACACCCGCAGGCGCAGCGCGAATTCAACGAGCTCGAAGCCTTCGCCAAGGAGAGCCTCGGGCTCGACGCCCTGAAGCCCTGGGATACCGGCTTCGCCAGCGAGAAACTGCGTCAGGCCCGCTACGATATTTCTCAAGAGCAGCTGCGCCCCTATTTCCCCGCGCCGCGTGCCATCGAGGGTCTCTTTCGCGTTACGAACAAGCTCTACGGCATCCGCATGGCGGAGAATCCGGAAGCGCCACGCTACCACCCGGACGTGAAGTACTTCGACGTGCTCGATGGCGATCGCCCCATCGCCGGCTTCTATCTGGACCTGTACGCCCGGGAGGGCAAGCGTGGCGGCGCCTGGATGGATGTCTGCCGCACGCGTCTCCAGCGCGAGAATGGCGAACTGCAGCTGCCGGTGGCCTATCTCACCTGCAACTTCACGCCGCCGGTGGCGGGCAAGCCGGCGCTGCTGACCCACGACGAAGTGCTGACACTGTTCCACGAGTTCGGCCACGGCCTGCATCACATGCTGACGCGGCAGACGGTCGCCGATGTTTCCGGAATCAGCGGCGTCGCCTGGGACGCCGTGGAGCTACCGAGCCAGTTCATGGAGAACTTCTGCTGGGAGCGCGAGGGTCTCGATCTGATCGCCGGCCACGTCGATACCGGTGAAAAATTGCCGGATGAGCTGCTGAACAAGCTGCAGGCGGCGCGCAATTTCCAGTCGGCCATGCAGATGATGCGCCAGCTCGAATTCTCGCTGTTCGATTTCCGCTTGCATCACGAGTGCCGCAAGCCCAGTGCCGCCGATGTCCAGGCGCTGCTCGACGACGTGAGAGCCAAGGTGTCGGTGGTACCGGCCGTCGACTTCAACCGCTTCCAGAACGGATTCGCACACATCTTCGCTGGGGGCTACGCCGCCGGTTACTACAGCTACAAATGGGCCGAAGTGCTCTCGGCGGACGCTTACAGCGCCTTCGAGGAAGCCGGCATCTTCGATCCCGAGACTGGCCGCCGCTTCCGCGAGGCGATTCTCGAACAGGGCGGTTCGCGGGAAGCCGCAGAACTGTTCAAGGCGTTCCGCGGTCGCGAGCCGAGCATAGACCCGTTGCTACGCCATGCCGGTATCGAACCGCGAGACGCCGCCTGACCTGCGGCCATCCAGCGACTCGAGAGGACGCCTGCGAGCGTCCTCTCCTCCATTTCGAGGTAACGCATGACCCAGACACCGAAACGCTTCATCGCTGGCGCGATCTGCCCGCGCTGCTCGGCCATGGACCGCATCCGCTCCTGGGAGCAGAACGGGATTCGCTACCGGGACTGCGTGAGCTGCGATTTCTTCGAGCAGTTGCCGATCGAGGACGAGACGATCCAGGAGGTTCCCACCCGGGTGAACCAGCCCCGGGAGCGCCAGCGCCCGGCCAGCGACGAGATCACCCCGGTACGGATTCTCGACCCACGCAAACCGCACTGATTCCGCCGACCGCCCCGTCAATCGGCGACAATGCGTCGGCACGGGGATCGAGCGAGCGCGTTTAGAGCAGCGTTTCGCCGACATCGAATATCAGCTGCATCGCTATCTCGTCGCGATGTGATGGGTGGGCGTGCCGTGCCGGAGCGGGCAGAGGGGCTCAATGCCACAGCGCCACCCCCTGCATCACCAGCTGCCGCAGCACCGAGAAGGATGGCAGCCAGCTCAGCAGGTGCATCGATATCAGCGCCAGCATCAGCGCACTGCCCGGTGACTGCCAACTGAAGAGCTTGAGGGCCGTGCCGAACGAGCGCTTGAAGCGCGCCCCGGTGAGATCGACGCTATACAGCTCGTCCAGCATCAGATGGATGACGAAACCCAGCGTCATCGCCAAGCCGTGGATCCAGGCCAGTCGTTCAGGCTGGTCCAGCAGGGAGAAACTGATCGCTGCCGTCGACAGCCCGCTGATCGACGCCGCCAGCAGCGAATGCCACAACCCGCGATGAACCGTGAAGCGCGCGAAGATCGCACCGGCCAGGTAGCGTACGCCGAGATAGATACCGCCGCAGGCGGCAAACAGGTAGGCCGGCGTGACTCGATGCTGCAGGACCAGCACCGCCAGCACCACCGCAACCACGGCCAGGAGATTGAAGATCAGGCGGATGGCCTGGGACTGATCGGCATCGATATCCGGGAGAATACCGCCGAACGCCACCAGTATCGCCACCACCAGCGACTGCCATCCGCCCCACTGCCCCGCCTGCCATCCGGCCTGAGCGACCGAGGCTCCGCCGACACTCGCCACGCCGAGATGCGTTCGAAAATTGGCCATCGGCCCGGGCGCCCCACAACTGGATAAATGAACAGATTATGGCGCGTGAGCCAACCAGAAAACAATAGTTTGAGAGCAACCGTCGCAGGGCGGAGCACCTGCGCAACGAAACAGGACGGCTCCACCTGTGGCGGAGCCGTCGGGATGCGCGCCGTTCAAGGCTCGCTAGCTGTCATCGACGACCCCGCAGGCAACCCGGCTTCCGCCGCCGCCCAACTTGGGCTCGTCGCTGTAGTTGTCGCCGCCCTCGTGGATCATCAGCGAGTGACCGCCGAGATCGGCTTCGGTGAGTCGAGGCGCCAGCACTGGCGTCGTCGCCTTGCCGTCATCCCCGACCGTGAGTGCCGGCAGGTCGCCGAGATGCCCCTTGTCGCTGTAGGGTCCCTGGTGTGTGCCGGTATCGTCGGGGTCGAAGTGGCCACCGGCGGCGCCGCCAGGCGTGACCTCGCCATCGGTCTCGCTGGTCTCGCAACTGGCATTGGCGTGCAGATGGAAACCGTGGAGCCCGGCGTTCAGGCCCGACAGATCGGGCGTCAGCAGCAGACCGTACTCGGTGTCCTTGGCGACCACCGTACCGACGCTATCGCCGACACCGTCCGCGGAAACCGAGTGCATCTCCACCGTGGTGTCCGCCTGCGCCCATCCCGACAGGGCCAGCGCAACCCCCGCAGTCAGTCCGATCAATCCGTTGCGTTGCATGACGCTCTCCTCTCCGTGAGTGAATCTTTCGGCCGGATGCCGACCGATAACGCACCCTTCAACGTAGACAAGGTCCTCGGGCGACGCGAATCAATCGACCCGGAGATAATGCCAGCTTGCGGCCGGCGCTCAGCTCAGGTTGTCGAGCACCCGAAGCGTGGGCGCGGACTGGTTGAGCGTATAGAAATGCAGCCCCGGAGCACCGCCATCCAGCAGACGCCGGCACAGATTCGAGACGACCTCGGTGCCGAATGCCTGAATGCTGTCGCTATCGTCGCCGTAGGCTTCGAGCTGCTTACGGATCCAGCGCGGGATATCGGCCCCGCAGGCGTCGGAAAAGCGCGCCAGCTTGGTGTAGTTGGTGATCGGCATGATGCCGGGCACGATCGGGATGTCGATACCCATGGCCCGAACGCGCTCGACGAAGTGGAAGTAGGCTTCGGCAGTAAAGAAATACTGGGTGATGGCGATGTTCGCTCCCGCCCTGGCCTTGCGGGCGAAGTTTTCCAGGTCCCGTTCGAAGCTCGGCGCCTGCGGATGCGCTTCGGGATAGGCGGCCACCGCGATCTCGAAATGATCGCCGGTCTCGTCGCGAACGAACTCGACCAGTTCGTTGGCATAACGCAGCTCCCCGCCCCCGCCCATGCCCGATGGCAGATCACCGCGCAGGGCCACCAGACTATCGACGCCATCTTCACGATAGGCGTGCAGCAGATCACGCAGCGCCGCCTTGTCGCTACCGACGCAGGAGAGGTGCGGCGCCGTGGTGACTCCACTGCGCCGGACCGTCCTGACGGTGTCGAATGTGCGGGCCTGGGTGGAGCCACCGGCGCCATAGGTCACGGAGAAGAACCGCGGTTTGCGGGCGGCCAGCGCATCGCGGACGCCACCGAGCTTTTCGCGCCCCGCGTCGGTGTTGGGGGGGAAGAATTCGAAACTGAATCCCAGCGGAGGCTGCGTGCTCATGACATTGCTCTCTTCGATGCGGGCCAGCGTGATCGCGCGCTGGTCAGGGTCTCGCTCTCGAGCCTTGGTGTCCCGGAAACGACGACCGGCGATGGATTGACGACAGTATGATGGCGATTCTGCCTGCCCCGGGCGGTCACGGCCAATGAAACTTTCCCCCATTACCCTGAGCGAGATTCATCGCAAGGCGACATCACGAGCGACGGGTTTACGGGTGCACGATCATTCCCTGGTTGCACTCACCACCGGTCAGGCAGTCCCGCGTCTCGACCTGCAATGTTGCGTGCTGGATCCCGAAGCGGGACTGCAGCATGGCGTAAGCCCGCTCGATGACCCCGTCGTGAAAGGCGGGAGACTCGATCACCAGGTGCGCGCTGAGCAGCGGGTCCTGGGGCGTCAGGCCCCAGACGTGAATGTCATGCAGACTCTTGACCCCCTCGACGTCGAGCAGCGCCTGCCGAATCTGGCCGACGTCGACCCCTTCGGGCGTACCCTCGAGCAGCGTGTGCGTCGAGCGGCCCAGAATCTTCCACGCGGCGCGCAGAATCAACGCCGCGGCCAGCATCGAAAGCAGCGGGTCGATCGGTGTCCAGCCGGTGAGCATGATCACCACGGAGGCCACGATCGCCGCCACCGACCCCAACAGGTCGCCGATCACATGCAGCAAGGCACCGCGCAGGTTGAGATTTTCCCGGTCGCCACCGTGAAGGATCCTGAAGACCACGATGTTCACCAGCAGGCCCAGTACGGCCACCACCATCATCGGGCCTGCCAGGACATCGACCGGCTGGGTGAATCGCTGGATCGCGGCGACCAGGATCCATGCCGCGATCGCCAGCAGCGTCAGCCCGTTGACGAAGGCGGCCAGCACCTGAAACCGCTGATAACCGAAAGTGCGGAACCTGTCCGGCGCCTTGTCGCCCATGTAGAAGGCGAACAGTGCCAGACCCAGCGAAAAGCTGTCGCTGAACATGTGGCCGGCATCGGCCAGCAACGCGAGCGAGCCGGAGATCCAGCCACCGGCCACCTCCGCCAGCATGAAGCCGGCGGTCAGGATCATCGCCAGCCTGACGCGCCTGGCACTATCCGTGGTCACGGCTGGCGCATGATCGTGAGCGTGACCATGACAGTGGCCGTGAGAATCCCCCTGTCCGGCGTGATCATGGGGATCGTGATGCGAGTGGTCGTGCGAAGCCATGTGACCGGTCCTGACAGGAATGTCCCTGAATTCTAGCCCACGACCCCGACGCTATTGTATTACACGCCGCCGGCGCGACGAGCGGCGTTGACCCTGCGATATCCCTGGGCCAACGGAGTTCGATCGACTACGTTGAGATCACGACCGCGACGGATCCAGAGCGTGCCGGTGCCGAACCGACAGTCCGGCCCCGGGCATCGCGCCCCCATCATCGAGGAGGAAACCATGAGCGAGCAGACCTTTTTGACCGATATCAAGACGATTCGCGAGCGTGCCCGTCAGCACATCGAGGATGGTGCCGTCACCGAGGGTTACAGTGCCGACCGCGAGACCGTCATCAAGATTCTCAACGAGGCACTGGCAACCGAGATCGTCTGCGTGCTGCGCTACAAGCGCCACTACTACATGGCCGACGGACTCAGCGCGAGCATTGCCAAGGACGAGTTCCTGGAACATGCCCAGGAAGAGCAGCAGCACGCCGATCAACTCGCCGAACGCATCACCCAGCTGGGCGGCGCTCCCAATTTCTCGCCGGAGGGTCTACTGAGCCGCTCGCACTCGGAGTATGCCGAGGGCGAGACGCTCGAGGAGATGATCAAGGAAGATCTCATTGCCGAGCGGATCGCGATCGACAGCTACCGCGAGATCATCACCTACCTTGGTGACAAGGACCCGACCTCGCGCCGGGTGATGGAAGAGATCCTGGCCCAGGAGGAGGAGCATGCCGACGACATGGCGGCGCTGCTCGAGGGGGTCAGGACCCACAACTGACATCGCCATCGGGCCATTTCGCCACGACGAACTGGCCCGAGCCTCCGGCGCTTCAGTCATCATGCCGCGAACGCTGGCGCCAGAGATCCCAGGCGATCCCGGAGGCGATGCCCGCACCGATTCCCCAGCCCCATTCCGCGGTGGACATCCAGACCACCAGCCCTACCAAGATACCGATCAGCGAACCCTGCATGATGTCTCCATCGATGGCGACGTTGTCGTGAGCTCATTGTCGTCGCGACCTGCACGGAATCACAATCCCGTCGACGAGTACTCGACGCGCAGGGGCGACGACGGGGAGGAAAGATGCCAGCGTGGCGGCCAAGCAGGAGGACAGGAGGACACGGGGCGAATGCACGCTGTCGTCGACGCCGAGATGGCCTGTCGACAGGTCGGAAGAGAGAACCCACTCCCACGTTCCTTCGCGGTGAGAGCCACTTGGCTAAGTGGGCAGTCTCAGAGTGGACTTACATTGCCGATGCGCCAACGTTTTTCTCGTGATGTGATGATCGTTTTTGCTAATGACAAAACTTAAGTGTTCTTAATCATGCATTTATAAGTAACTGACTATTCAACAAAACACGTAAATTTTTGCAACGCCGTGGAAAATGACGCTTTCGAACCACCGGCACACGGCAAAGCATTCGAACCAAGCGATCGCCGCCACCCAACGCCCTCCTCCCCGAGTGAAGGACGACGGAGGAAAGATGGCGGAAGAGAGTGGGAGTCGAACCCACCAGGGACTGCTGGCAGCCCCTACAGGAGTTGAAGTCCTGGCGCCCCACCGGGGAACGATTCTCTTCCTGAGAGAGCGTTGACGAGATGCTCTCGCTCGCCGGCTCTGGCCCACTCCGGGCGCTCGACCGAAGGGCCGAGCCCCGTCACTCGAACAGCATATCTTCCCGGATCACCTTGTGACCATCCCCGACGCGCCGCGTGAATCCGACCCGGTCGAAAAACTCGAGAATCGCCACCGCCAGTTTCCGACCACAGCCGACCCGATCGCGAAATGCCGCCGCCGTCGCTCCGACCGAAGAGTCGCCGTCGAGTCGACGAATCAACCTGGCCAGTTCGGCCACATGGGGCGCCAGAAAGAAGTGATCGTGGCGCAACTGGTAAACGCAGCCGAGTAGCGCGCAGCTTCTCAGCAGGCTCCGCACCTCGCTCTCGGGCCAACCAAACTGCTGCGCAATGTCGCGCACTCGCGGCGGATCGAAGGGTGATGCCTGCAACAGGGGCTGCACACGCTCCCAGCGCTGGGCCTGGTCGGGCGACAGCGAGGCCTCGTGGGAAGCCAGCGCCACGAACGGACCGTGCTGTACGATCTCGCCGCCCACCTTCCAGCGCTCCAGTAGAGGCCGAAACAGACCGGCCGACAGCCGAGGCGCCACCATGCGGCGCAAGCGGTCGACGTCGACACCGCGCATGACGGGCTCCTGTTCATGCGTCAGCGCCAGGCATTCCAGCGCCCTGCCATAAAGCCGCTGCTGCATCGGCGCGGGAAGCGCATGACTCTCGCCCTGATGGGTGATGACCTCCCAGCCGCCAAGCGTGGCATCACTTTCGAGTTCGCTCGTCTCCCTGTCGAGATTGGCAGCCAACGCCACGAGATCCACGCTCTCCTCGTCCAGCGTCGGGGCTTGCCACAGCACCCGCGGGTCCTGAGCGCCGCGACCGTCCGGCAGGAACGCCTGGAGTCGACGCAGCCAGGCGAGGCGCGCCGGCTTCCTGGCGCCTCTTCTGGGAGGATCGACATCAAGCACGCGGGCCCCGCCCAACGTGTGACTGGCCCCGTGGTCGCGAATCACGACTCGATCACCGTGTGCCGCCTGCAACGGCGAGTCCAGCACCAGTTGCGCGAGCATCGATGCCCCGGGCGCCAAAACCTCCGCTTCCAGTAACGAGATGCGCCCGGTGACATGGGCGCTGCCATGATGGAGGTGAACGGGCGCCCAGTGCTCGAGCGGCGGTGACTCCGGCAGCGAACGCAGAACGACATCGAGCCGGTGCTGATCGCCGAGCCGGGAAGCCTCGGCCACGACCCAATCGCCCCGCGCCAGACGCCCAATCTCGATATCGGCGCCGCTGAGATTGATGGCACAGCGCTCGCCCCGGCTCGCGGCTTTTGCATCGCGATCCTGACACCGCAATCCGCGCACGCGTGCCCCCAGGCCGGTCGGTAACAGTCGGACGCTGTCACCCAGCGATACCCGGCCGCTGCGCACCGTTCCCGTGACCACGACGCCCGCCCCCCGCTTGGTGAAGACACGGTCGACGGCGAGCCGAAAGCGACCCGAAACGGGAGTGGCTGCCGCGCTATTCCCGGGGATATCGCCGTCTCCCGAGACAATGCCGTCTTCCGGGACCTTGACGGCCGCCGTCCACAGGGCGTGTTCGAGTGCGCCGACGCCCTCGCCCGAAACAGTGGAGAGCGGAAAGATCGGCGCCCCCGCGAAGGCGGTATCCGCCAGCCAGCCCTGCAGCTCGAGCATGACCTGCGCGATACGGTCGGGCTCGACGCGATCGGTCTTGGTCAGCGCCACCCAGGCCCGTGTCACGCCCAGCAGTTCCAGAATGCGGGCATGTTCGCGCGTCTGCGGCATGATGCCGTCGTCCGCCGCGACCACCAGCAACATCGCTTGAATACCCACGGCGCCGGAGAGCATGTTGGCGATGAAGCGCTCGTGGCCCGGCACGTCGATGAACCCCAGCGTGGCCCCGGCATATTCCGGTGGCGGCTCGGGATAGGCATAGCCGGCCTCAATGGTGAGACCGCGAACCTGCTCCTCTTTCAGGCGATCGGTGGCCACACCGGTGAGCGCGCGAATCAGTGCCGTCTTGCCGTGATCGACATGCCCCGCGGTACCGACGATCATGCCGTGCGATCCCACAGCGGCCGAAGGGTATCGAGCTGCTCGACGAACCGGCGCTCCTCCTCGTCGCCATCCAGGCAGCGCAGATCCAGCCACAGCGCCCCCTCGTGCACTCGCCCTATCACGGGTCGCGGCAAGCCGCGAAGCACGCACTCCAGCCGGGATAGATCACGACTCCCTGGGCAATGGAGTACCAGCGCACGGCTGTCGAGGCGATCCACCGGGAGGGACCCGCTGCCGAGCTGGCTGCGGCAATCCCGACAGCTCACCTCGGCAATGCCTTCGAGTGCCGCCTGCATCGACGGCTTCAATCGGCTCGCCTGGTCGCCAATCGTGGCCACATCACGCGCCAGCATCGACAACGTCGGCAGCGAGCGCGATGGCCTATCACTGTCTCGATAGCACCGGAGCGTGGCCTCCAGCGCCGCCAGCGTGAGCTTGTCGCAGCGCAGCGCCCGCTTGAGCGGATGCTGCTTGAGCCGGGCGATCAGCTCACGCTTGCCGACGACGATACCCGCCTGCGGACCGCCGAGCAGCTTGTCGCCGCTGAAGGTCACCAGATCGGCGCCCGCCGCGATCGCCTCCGACGGCTGGGCCTCGTGGGGCAGGCCCAGCGCGCGGAAGTCGGTCAATGCGCCGCTGCCCAGATCGATCATGAACGGTATGCCATGCTCGTGGGCAATCCGGGCAAGCTCGCGCTCCGGCACGCTGCTGGTGAACCCGGTGATGGCGTAGTTGGAGGTGTGCGCCTTGACGATCAACCCGCTGTCGTCACCGAGCGCCTGGCTAAAATCCCGCGCGTGGGTGCGATTGGTGGCACCGACCTCGACCAGCCGACAGCCGGCGGCGGACATCACGTCCGGCATCCGAAAGGCGCCGCCGATCTCGATCATCTCGCCCCGCGAGATCACTGCCTCGCGCCCGGCGCCGAGGGCCGTGAGCGACAGCAGCACGGCCGCGGCATTGTTGTTGACCACGGTCGCCGCCTCGGCACCGGTCAGTTCGATCAGCAGATCCTCCACCAGACGGTCACGATCGCCGCGCCGCCCCCTCTCAAGATCGTACTCCAGCGCGACGGGGTGGCGGGCAGCCTGGACGACGGCCTCGATGGCCGCTTCGGAGAGCGGCGAACGCCCCAGATTGGTGTGGATGACGGTGCCGGTCAGATTGAAGACCGGACGGGTATTGGCGCGTGTCAAAAGCTCGAGTCGTACCCTGATCGCGGCGATCAGGTCGATCTCCTCGGGCCGGTTGTCACCGATGTCGTCCGCCGCGCCCTCGCTCAAGCGCTGGCGATAGTGGGCGAGCGTCTCGCGAATGGCGCGTATCGGCAGCCGGTCACCATGGCGCTGCCGCCATGGCTGGAGTTCGGGATGGTCGAGCAGTGTCGTCACCCCCGGCAACTGGCGGCGGAGATCCATCGAAGAAGCGATCGTGTCGGGCATGACGGGCTCGAGGTCGCTGACTGTGACCTCGATTTAATCGTCGAGCTGGCGCCAATACAAGCCGCGAGCCGCGAGCCGCGAGCCGCGAGCCGCGAGCCGCGAGCCGCGAAGACACTCCCCGTCGACTCGCGAAGTTCGCAATCCCTTTCTCGAAGCTCGAAGCTCGAAGCTTAGCCCGGCTCGCCCAACACCAGCAGTGGATTGAACGCGCGCCGCTCCAGTTCTCGATCGGCGATCATCATGTCCAGGGCCAGGCTGGCGAGATCATCGGCCAGCGGATCGGCATCCGCTTCCCACTCCCGATTGACGCGCTTCAGGTAGCTGTGACAGTGATCGCAGGTCTCGGCCTGGATCGGCAGCACCCGCTCGCCCTGTTCATCCTCGAGACTGCAATAATCCAGGGTCTTGCTGTCGCCACACTGCACGCATTTGGCACGCTCGGCGTACCACTCGCTGGCACAGAGGCCGCACTGCAGGTAACGCACCCGGGAGCGCGCCATGCCGATCTGGATCAGGCTGCCGACCGCAAGGGCGCCGCAACATGGACAGAGCCCGCTGGCGACGTCAGCCGGTCTGGGCGGGATCGCCGGCAGCATTCTTGCCTGGCGCGTCCACGCCACCTGCAGCGCCGCACCCACCAGCGGCGCCATGGCACGCTGCTCGAGCGGCAACGGCTTACCCTCCAGTACGGCGCGGGCCAGCTCGGCCCGGTCCGCGTCGGGCAACTGGCGCAACGCCTCGAACCAGGTGCGTTGCGGGGCCAGGACCCGTCCGTCAAGCTCGCTCAGCAGTGCCTCGAGATCGTCGGGCCATGACATGTCGCGCCACAGGCCGTCTACCGACAGCGGCGGGATGCCATGGCGCATGGCCAACTCCGCCCCGCTCGTCAACGCCGGACGCGACTGCTGGACGACGCGATGCTGCGCCTCGACGATCATCGCCATGAACTGGAGGTAGGGTGCCATCGCCGGGACCCGCTCGGCCAGTTGCCGCAGGCGCTGGCCACGCTCGGCAAACAGCTTGCGCCCCGGCAGTCCGACCATTGGCGGCGCTCCCGGCGACGGGGGCGACTGGCCGAAGGCGTGCTCGCGGGTCGCGCTCGGCCCGGGCTGGTTGTCAGGGCTGTCGTCGTCAGGGCTGCTGCTCACGGCGCTGCGCCTCCTCTTGTTCACGGGCCCACAGGCCGTGGTGATGGCGTGCCCAGGCCCGGGTCACCCAGCCTCGGGTCATGGAGCGAATCGAGCCCTTGACCCAGATGGCGGCATAGACGTGGACCACAATGGTGACGATGGCCACGAACGCCGACACCGCGTGGAGCAGACTGGCGAAACGGATCAGCGGAATCGGGAAATAACCGGCGAACCACGGCCGCCACATGATCACGCCGCTGAGCAGCAACAGCGCGATCGACACTACCAGCGACCAGTAGACCAGCTTCTGGCCCGGGTTGTACTTGCCGATGGGTGGCAGCTTGTCGTCGCGATTGTCGAGCACGTCGCCGATCTGGCGCGCCCACTGGATGTCGTTCTCGCCGAGCAGGTTGCGACGCACGTGTCGCACCGCCATGGCGTAGAACAGCAAGACCAGCACCACCCCCAGAAACGGGTGCAGGATGCGCGCCCATACCGGCCCGCCCAGGGTATGGCTCAGGAAGAAGAAGGCGGGATGGAAGAATGCCAGCCCGGATAGCGCCAGCAGCACGAAGACCATGGCCATGGTCCAGTGATTGGCGCGGTCCAGCGGCGAATAACGAATCAGTCGATCGCGTGGCATCTTCATCGGTCTTCTCCCCGCGGACGGGTGGCATCGTAGCCGAGCGAATGCGGTGGCGGCACGTCTTCCTGCCCGTGTTCCGTCCGCTCTTCCGGTTCCTCCTTCGGCCCCTTGGTCATGTAATGGATCACCCCGGCAAACGCGGTGATGCCGATGATCGCCGACATGATCGGCTTGGTGGCGCCCTTCCACGCCCCGACCAGCGGCGAGATACGCGGATCCTTGGGCAGCCCGCTGTAACGGTTGGGGTCGTTGGCGTGGTGCAGCACGTACATGACGTGCGTGCCGCCGACTCCGGCCGGATCGTAGATGCCCGCGTCACGGAAGCCGAGCGCCTTGAGATCGCCCACCCGCTTCTCCGCTCGAGCCAGCATGTCCGTCTTGGTGCCGAACTCGATGCAGTTGGTCGGGCAGGTCTTGACGCAGGCCGGCTCCATCCCCGCGTTGACCCGATCCGAGCAGAGCGTGCACTTGTAGGACTTCTGGTCCTTCGGCGAGATACGCGGAATATCGAACGGACACCCGGTAATGCAGTAGCCGCAGCCGATGCAGTGGTTGGAGTCGAAGTCGACGATGCCGTTGGCGTACTGCACGATGGCGCCAGGGGCCGGACATGCCTTCAGGCAGCCTGGCTCGGCACAATGCATGCAGCCATCCTTGCGGATCAGCCACTCGAGGTTGCCCTCCTGCGATTCGTACTCACTGAAACGCATCACCGTCCACGAATTGGCGGTCAGGTCGGTGGGATTGTCGTAGGTGCCGTGGCACTCGCCGACGTCGTCGCGCAGGTCGTTCCACTCCATGCACGCCACCTGGCAGGCCTTGCAACCGATGCATTTGGAGACATCGATCAGCTTGGCAACCTCATCGACGTGACTCCGGACCTGAGGAGGCGTCGTCGTGGTGGCGGAGCGGGCGATGATGTTCTGTGAATTATCCATTTTCGCTCCTCACGCCTTCTCGACGCGGACGGTGAACGACTTGTACTCCGGCGTCTGGGTGTTGGCGTCGCCGACGAAGGGCGTCAGGGCGTTGACCAGATAGCCCTTCTTGGCCACCCCGGTGAAGCCCCAATGCAGCGGGATCCCCACATGGTGGACCTGCTTGTCGCCGATCATCATCGGCCGCAGCCGTTTGGTCACCACTGCCACGGCCTTGATGAAGCCCCGTTTTGACGACACCTTCACCCAGTCACCGGCCGCGATGCCGATCTCGCTGGCCAGCGCTTCACCGATCTCGACGAACTGCTGCGGCTGCACGATGGCATTGAGCTCGGCGTGCTTGGTCCAGAAGTGGAAATGCTCGGTGAGGCGATAGGTGGTCGCCGCGTGCGGGAACTCCTCGGGCTTGCCCAGCGCCTCACGATCCTCGTCGAAAATGCGCGCGGCCGGATTGTTGCGCGCGCGCTCCTTGCCCGGATGCAGCAGGTTCTGCGGCACCGGTGACTCGAACGGCTCGTAATGTTCGGGGAACGGCCCGTCGATCATGCTCTGCCCGGCGAACAGGTGGCCGACACCCTCCGGCTGCATGATGAACGGCATCTGCCCTTGCGACGGGGGCGAGTTGGTCGGGAAATCCGGCACGTCCGCCCCCACCCAGGCACCCTGCTCGCCATCCCACCAGACGAACGCCTTGCTGGCGTCCCACGGCCGCCCCTGCACATCGGCGCTGGCCCGGTTGTAGAGGATTCGCCGGTTCATCGGCCAGGCCCAGGCCCAACCCAGCGTGTTGCCGGTACCGTAGGGGTCCGAATTGTCGCGATTGGCCATCTGATTGCCGGCTTCGGTCCAGCAGCCGGTGAAGATCCAGCAACCCGCCGCAGTGCGGCCGTCGGCAGTCAGTTCGGCGAACCCGGCCAGTTGCTCACCGGCTCGCCGGGTCACGTTGCCCTGCTCGTCGGTCAGATCCTCCAGCGCACGGCCGTTGAACTCGCGGGCGAGCTCTTCCGATTTGGGCTCGTGGGGAACCTTGTAGTCCCAGGTCAGGTTGACGATCGGCTCGGGGAAGACACCCCCCTCCTCCTGGTAGAGCCGTTTCAGCTTGAGGAACAGCTCGCCCATGATCCGCGTGTCGGGACGAGACTCCCCCGGCGGCGGCGCCGCCGCCCAGTGCCATTGCAACCAGCGGGCGCTGTTGACGATCGAGCCCTCGTCCTCGGCGAAACAGCAGGTCGGCAGACGGAACACCTCGGTGTCGATCTGGCTGGAGTCGACATCGTTGTATTCGCCATAGTTCTTCCAGAACTCGCTGGTCTCGGTATTGAGCGGGTCCATCACTACCAGGTACTTCAGCGACGAGAGCGCCCTGGTCACCTTGGCCCGGTCGGGGAACGAGGCCAGCGGGTTGAAGCCCTGGCAGAAGTAGCCGTTGAGCTCGCCCTTGGACATGCGCTCGAAGGTGTCGAGAATGTCGTAGAGCGGTCGCTCGAGCTTGGGCAACCAGTCGAAGCACCAGTTGTTGCCTTCGTTGGCGGCATCGCCGTACCACGCCTTCATCAGGCTGACGTGGAACTTTTCATAGTTCTTCCAGTAGGAGACCTGCCCCTCGACGGTCGGCTGCTTGGTGCGCTTGTCGATGTAGGCGCGGTAATCCTGCTCCTTGGCATTGGCCAGCGTCATGTAGCCCGGCAGCAACTGGGACAGCAGCCCCAGATCGGTCAACCCCTGGATGTTGGAGTGGCCACGCAGGGCGTTGACGCCACCGCCCGGCATCCCCATGTTGCCCAGCAACAGCTGGACCATGGCCGCGGTGCGAATGATCTGGGAACCGGTCGAGTGCTGCGTCCACCCCAGCGCGTAGAGGATGGTCATGGTCTTGCCGGGTACCGCCATCGCCGCGATCTTCTTCCAGATCCGCTGGATGTCGTCGACCGTGATCCCGGTGATGCTCGACACCATGTCCGGGGTATAGCGCGAGTAGTGCTCTCGCAGCAGTTGATAGACGCAGCGCGGTTCCTGCAACGACTCGTCGCGGCGGACGAAACCGTCGTCGCCCATCTCGTACATCCACGACTGCTTGTCGTAGCTGCGGGTCGACTCGTCATACCCGGAAAACAGGCCGTCCTCGAACCCGTAATCCTCGCGCACGATCAGTGCCGCGTCGGTGTAGTTCAGCACGTACTCGCGCTGGATCTGGTCGGTCTCGATCAGGTAACTGATCAGCCCGCCGAGAAACGCGATATCGGTGCCGGTACGGATGAACGCCTTGTCCTGCGCCACGGCGCCGGTACGAGTGAAGCGCGGGTCGATCGTGATCAACTCGGCTTTGTTGTGCTCGATGGCCTCGGTGACCCAGCGGAAGCCCACGGGGTGCGCTTCGGCAGAGTTGCCGCCCATCGACAGAATCAAGTTGGCATTGCGGATGTCGACCCAGTGATTGGTCATGGCACCGCGACCGAATGAAGGGGCAAGACCTGCCACCGTCGGTCCGTGTCAGACGCGTGCCTGGTTGTCGAACGCCACCATGCCGAGGTTACGAACCACCTTGTGGGTGATGTAACCGGCTTCGTTGGAAGAGCCGGACGCGGCCAGGAAACCCGTCGTCGTCCAGTGATTGACCGTCTCGCCCTGCGCGGTGCGCTGGACGAAGTTGGCGTCGCGATCGTCCTTCATGTGCCGGGCGATACGGTTGAGCGCCTCGTCCCAACTGATGCGTGTCCATTCGCTGGAGCCCGCTTCACGCACCTGCGGATATTCGAGCCGCCCCTTGCTGTGAACGAAGTCGAGCAGACCGGCGCCTTTGGGGCAGAGCGAACCACGGGACACCGGATGGTCGGGGTCGCCTTCGATATGGAAGACGTTCTGTTCGACGTTCTTGGAACCGTCACCCTTGCTGTAGATCAGGATGCCGCAGCCTACCGAGCAGTAGGTGCAGGTGTTGCGGGTCTCTTTGGCGTGGGTCAGCTTGAACTGGCGGATCGAGGCTTCGGCGGGCTCGGGCGCAAAGCCCATCATCGCCAGGCTCGAGCTCGCCAATCCCGCTCCGCCCAGTTTGAAAAACTGGCGCCGAGTGACATTGATTGACATGTGCCATCCTCATCGGTCATTGGCCGGCATCTCTGCTAAGGAACGGACGCCTTGGATTCCTTATAGCAAACCTCGGCCGGTATTGCCCGTCGACGCCATCGAAAACGCCCGCCCTCCTTGGCAGGAGCGCGGGCGTCGTCGCGAAGCTCGGCGTCGCCGGGCTAGGTCGTGCCGGCGGACCTCACTTCCGGCTTCGCCTTGGCCAGCAGGAACAGCACCACGGTAATCACCGCACCGACGATGTCGCTGGCCAGCCCCGGGAAGATCAGAGCCAGCGCGCCCACCGCCGCCAGGACCCGCCAGAAGGGATTGAGCGGCCGCCGCAGGTAACCCTCCACCGCCACCGCCAGCAGCAGCACGCCGACCACGCCGGTCACGATGACCCACAGCGTGTTCCAAAGGGTCGCATCGATCATCAGCATGCTGTGGGCGAACACGAACATGTACGGCACCACGAACCCGGCGATGGCGAGCTTCATCGCCTGGAAGCCGGTGGCGTTGGGCGAGCCGCCGCTGATGCCCGCCCCCGCGTAGGCCGCCAGCGCCACGGGCGGGGTCAGATTGGCGAACAGCCCGAAGTAGAACACGAACATGTGGGCGACGAAGATCGCCGTCTCGTTGCTGCCGGCCAGCTCGCGGAACATCGGCAGGTTGAGCAGGATCGGCGCGGCCATGGTGCTGGTGATGATGTAGGTCGGGATGCTGGGCAGCCCCATGCCCAGCACGATCGAGGCGATCATGGTCAGTACCAGCGTGACCAGCAGCTGGATCATCGGGATCGGGATCTGCTGTCCCAGCGTCACCACGGCATCCGCCGCCTCCAGCGCGATGCCGGTGAGCGTGGCGATACCCACGATGATCCCGACCGCCCCGCAGGCCACGGCGACGGGAATCGCGTTGCGCACCCCATCGTGCATGGCGTCACGGCAATCCCCCACATCCATCTTCTCGGCCACCATCCCGAGCCTGGCCCGCAGCGCGTTGATCGCCACCGGAATCGCGATGATCACGAACAGCATCCAGCGACTGGCCGGGAAGTTGGGCAGGGCATGACCGCCGATCAGCGCCCGCAGCTGGGGCTCGAAGATCAGCAGCGTCAGGATCAGGCCGAGCCCGACGGTCACGCGACGCGTGCCGCAGATCAGCACCGTCGCGGCGATCGACCAGAAGGCGGCGAAGAACGGCGCCCTCCCCTCGAACAGCAGCCACAGCAGCACCGCCATCGGTATCAACAGATGGCCTCGCTTGAGCATCACCTCCTTGAGCGGGGTCAACTGCGAACGGGGAATCCCCTCCAGCCCGTTGCGCATGGCACGCAGATGGACCTGGAACAGCACCCCGAGGTAGAAGAGCAGCGCCGGGATGATCCCCGCCAGGATCACCTGGGTGTAAGGCACCGAGAGCACCTCGGCCATGATGAACGCCGCCGCGCCCATGATCGGCGGCAGAATCTGTCCACCGACGCTGGCCGCAGCCTCCACCGCACCGGCGAAGTTCGGCTTGTAGCCGGTCTTCTTCATCAGCGGAATGGTGAAGGCGCCGGTCGTCACGACGTTGGCGATGGCGGAGCCGTTGATCGATCCCAGGAAGCCGCTGGCGATGACCGCCACCTTGGCCGGGCCGCCACGGGTATGCCCGGCGATGGCCAGCGCCAGATCGTTGAACAGCTGCCCAAGGCCGGACTTGCCGAGGAAGGCACCGAACAGGATGAACAGGATGATGTAGCTCGCCGAGACCCCGATCGCCGTACCCAGCAAGCCCTCGGTGATGTACACCAGGTGCGAGACGATCTGCTTGCACGTCGCGAGAACGATCGCCTCGTTCACCTGCGGATAGAACGAAAGCTTGGCGTAGAAGCCGTAGACCAGGAACAGCGAGGCCAGGATCGTCAGCCCCCAACCGGTGACGCGCCGGGTGGCATCCAGCACCAGCAGAATCGCCACGAAGCCGACCACCATGTCGACATTGTTGATGCGCCCCGCCGAGGCGATGACACGATCCGACACCGTCAGCATGTAGACACCGATCCCAAACGCCACCAGCGCCACGACCGCATCCCCCCACGGCACCCGATCGCGGGCCCCCTTGCGGGTCAGCGGATAGAGGATGAAGGCCAGCCCCAGCAGGGTATAAAGGTGGATGCTGCGCTGGGCGACATCGACCAGCGGCCCCGAAAACGAGGTGTAGAGGTGAAACAGCGCCAGCAGCACCGACACCGCCGTGACGAACTGGATCACCCCATGCGGCAGTCGATCCCGGACCAGGCTCTCACGATCGAATTTCTCCAGCGCTTCCTTGACCGACGGATCCTCGGGACCATCGGCGGAAACCGTGACTTTTTGTTCGGACATTTCTCATCCTCGCCAGGCGGGATCTACGATAACCAGGGCCGCACCAGTGCCGGCAAGGCCTGCCACAACGGCACCCTGAGTATGGAAAAGGTCAATATGATGGGAGGGTCGCCACGCGACAGGGGAATGGTATGGCCGGCGAAAATCAGGCGGTAATGCTCTTCCACCGCCGCTTGCACCGCCAGCGGATCGACCACGCGATCGATCCCCGTCATCACTACCCACCCATCCTCGAGATGGGTCTCGGTACCGGCATGCGACGGTACGCCAGCGCCGAAGGTCTTGAAGCGCGTCCCGGTGATCTCGATGGCGTCATCGGCGGTCACCTCGAACCACTCTTCCCAGTCTTCCTTCTCGACCGAGTGCATCCAGCGCAGCGTGAAGGTCGTGCCCTGCCACCCAGGAAAGGCAAACCGCCACTGGGGTCCGTCGCGCACGACGAGCCACGGTAGCGGATACAGCACGGTGGCGATCACCAGGATCGCCACCGCCGCCAGACTCAGTGCTGTCTTACGCGTCATGGCTTGCCGGACACGCGGTCACCCACGCTCAGGATTGCGGTTCTTTGTCCTGGGCGTTCTCGTTGCCGTTGGTGTCGCTACCTTCGGTAGGCTCGATATTGTCTTCCGGCGTCTCGGCGCTGGTCTGCTTGGCCGGTTCGGCTTCGGTGCCATCGGCTTCGGTCGTGGCCGCTTGCTCGTTGGCCGACATGGAGGCGGTCTCTTCCGAGAGATCGCTGTTGTCGCCAGCGGTCGTGGCGTCATCACCGGAGGTCGCCTCCGCGGAGCTCGCCAGCGTCTCGTAATACGCCTTGGCGCCCGGATGTAGCGGCACGACCAGATTCTGGTCCATGGTCGCAGGATCGAACTGCTTGAGTGCACCGACGGAAACGCTGCCGGACTCGAGATAGTCGTGGAAGCGCTTGGCCAGATCCTCGGCGACGTCGTCCCGCATGGAGGAGGGCACGATCATGATGTTGCGGATCGCCACCGTATCCACGGCATCGCCCAGGTTGTAACGCTCGGGGGCGCCAGCCGGGATTTCGTAGTTCTCGTAGTACGGATATTTCTCCAGCAGCGTGGAGGCGACGTCACCGCTGACCGGTACGAAGGTGATGTCGGTGCTCTGCATCAGGCCGGTGATACTGGAGTTGGGAACGCCGGAGGTGAAGAACGCGGCATCGAGGTTGCCATTGCTCATCTCGGTGACGCTATCGGCGTAACCGGTATGGCTGACCTGGGCCAGGTCATCGTAGCTCAGTCCCGCGGACTCCAGCACCTTGGCGGCGCTCTGCTCCACACCGGATCCGACCTTGCCGACCCCGACGCGCTTGCCTTTCAGGTCGGCAACGCTGTGAATATCGCTATCGGCGGTGGCGACGATCTGCACCACGTTGGGATACATCCCGGCGATGGTTTCGATGTCGGCGGGCTGGCCGTCGAACTGGTTCTGGCCCTTGACCGCGTCATAGGCGACGTCGCTCATCACGATGGCGACCTGGTTAAGGCCGTCGTTGATGTTGTTGATGTTCTGCACGGAGGCGCCGGTCGAGACCACCTGCACGCCGTCGACCAGGTCGCTCTTCTCGAATACCCCCTTCAGCGCCCCGCCGATGGGGTAGTAGCTACCGCCGGTCCCGCCGGTGCCGAAGATCAGGTTGACGGGTTCGCCGCCACCGCTGCCTTCGCTACTGCCGCTGCCGGAGGCGTCGGAAGCGGCCATCTCCTGGGTGTCGGAGCCGGAACCGGAGGACTGGGATTCCTGCTGGGAGGACGACGGCTCCTGAGTTTCGCTCTTAGCCTGATCATCGCTGTCGTCGCCGCAGCCCACCAGCAGCGCGCCGGACAGGCCCAGTGCCGCGACCAGCATCCCTGTGCGTAACATCATGGTTCACCCCGTCATTTTGAATACCATCGGCCGGTCGGCCGAAGAAAAAGACACAACACAATCACACAAGAGTAAGGAACGCCCGGCGCCGATACCATGCCTGAGCCGCCACATACCACTAAAGTCTAAGATCCGTCGGATTCCTGCGAGACTACCCGCTGTACCACACCGCCAATGGTCAGGCCCTGGGCCAGAATCGAGAACAGCACGATGAGGTAGGTCACCATCACAATGGTATTTCGGTAATCGCTCTCGGGCAGGCCCAGCGCCAGCGCTACCGAGATCCCGCCCCGCAACCCGCCCCAGGTGAGTACGCGCGTGGTTCCGTGGCGAAAGCGGACCCAGCGGCTCAACGCGACGATGGGCAGGCCGATGGTGGTCAGGCGCGTCAGCAGGATCACGCCGATCACCGGGCCCGCGACGATCAGATACGACCATTCGAAGGGAATCAGCAGCAGCTCGAGGCCGATCAACACGAACAGCACCGCGTTCAGGATCTCGTCGATGAGCTCCCAGAAGCCATCGACGTAGCGCCGGGTCGTCTCCGACATGGCGTGTTCGCGCCCGCGATTGCCGATGAACAGCCCGGCGATGACCATCGAGATGGGCCCCGAGACCTGCAGGTGCGTCGCCAGCGTGTAGCCACCCAGCACCAGTGCCAGCGTCACCAGCACTTCGATCTGGTACTGGTCGATGCTCTTCATCAACCGGTAGGCGACATACCCCATCACCAGCCCGAGCAGCATGCCGCCGCCCGCCTCTTCCAGGAACAGTATCGCGGAGTGCGCCACCGTCAGCGCCTCTGTCGCGGTCGCCGCCCCCAGCAACACGGTGAACACCACCACCGCGACCCCATCGTTGAACAGCGACTCGCCGACGATCTTGATCTCCATGTCCTCCGGCGCACCGGCACTGCGCATGATGCCGAGAACGGCAATCGGGTCCGTCGGCGAGATCAAGGCGCCGAAGACCAGGCAGTAGAGATAGGGCACGCCGATGTGGAAAGTGCGGAAGAGCCACCAGGCGGCACTGCCGATCACCACGGTCGAGATCACCACGCCGACGGTGGCGAGCAGGCCGATCGAATAGCGATAGCGCTTCAACTGGTGAAAATCGACATGCAGCGCCCCGGCGAACAGCAGAAAAGAGAGCATCCCGTCCATCAGCAGGGCGTTGAAGTTGATCTGTCCCAGCCAGGCTTCGGCCCAGTCGGTGATCGCGTCGAATCCGAGATGGCTCGACGCGATCAGCAGCACCGACGTCACCAGCGAGATGAACATCACCCCGATCGTCGCGGGCAACTTGACGAACCGATAGTTGAACCACGCAAACAGCGCAGTGATCGTGATGAAGATGGCTGCAATTTCCAGCATCGGCTTCTTCCCTGTCGTCGCCGGCTCATCAAAAAAGCGGACCCGATTGGCGGGTCCGCTTTGTCCTGTACCGCTGACCGAGCCCGAGGCTCTTCGTCACAGCCCGGCGGCGGCTCTCAGGGTCTCTGCCCTGTCCGTCTTCTCCCACGGGAAGGCGGTGAAGGTTTCGGTCTGGGTTTCACCGTTGACGTCGGTCCAGGTATAGCTGGACTCGAACGGCTCGCGGCCGAAGTGCCCGTAGGACGCGGTCAGTTGATACATCGGGTGGAGCAGGTCGAGCATCCGCGTGATCGCATGGGGGCGAAGATCGAAGTGCTCGCGCACCAGTTCGATGATCTTGGCCTCGCTGACCCGGGCGGTGCCGAAGGTGTTGATCGACACCGAGGTCGGCTCGGCGACGCCGATGGCATAGGAGACCTGGATCTCGCACTTGTCGGCCAGCCCCGCGGCGACGATGTTCTTGGCCACGTAACGTCCGGCGTAGGCGGCGCTGCGATCGACCTTGGACGGATCCTTGCCGGAGAACGCGCCGCCGCCGTGACGCGCCATGCCGCCGTAGGTGTCGACGATGATCTTGCGCCCGGTCAGGCCGCAATCGCCCACCGGGCCGCCGATCACGAACTTGCCGGTGGGATTGATATGGAAGCGGGTGTCGTCGTGGATCCACTTCGCCGGCAACACGTCGCGGATGATCAGGTCCTCCACCGCCTTGCGCAGGTCGTCCTGGGAGATGTCCGGATCGTGCTGGGTCGAGAGCACCACCGCATCGACCCCGTTGGGCTGGCCCTGGTCGTCGTAGCTGAAGGTGATCTGGCTCTTGGCGTCCGGGCGCAGCCACGAGAGCGTGCCGTTCTTGCGCAGTTCCGCCTGGCGCTCGACGAGACGATGCGAGTAATGGATCGGCGCCGGCATGAAGGACTCGGTCTCGTTGGTGGCGTAGCCGAACATCAGGCCCTGGTCTCCCGCGCCCTGATCCTCGGGCTTGCTGCGGTCGACGCCCTGGGCGATATCGACACTCTGCTTGCCGATCAGATTGATCACGCCACAGGTTTCACCATCGAAGCCGACCTCCGACGAGGTATAGCCGATATCCATGATCACCTTGCGCACCAGGTCTTCCAGATCGACCCAGGCGGTGGTGGAGATCTCGCCGGCCACGATGGCGACGCCGGTCTTGACCAGCGTTTCGCAGGCGACGCGCGCCTGCTTGTCGCGGGCGATGATGGCGTCCAGGACGGCATCGGAAATCTGGTCGGCGATCTTGTCCGGGTGACCCTCGGACACGGATTCGGAGGTAAACAGAGAGTATTCGCTCATGGCGTACGGAGATCCCTTCGTTCACTGGTTGCGGCCCGCGCGTGCGGCCCGCCTGACAAAACGCAGCGCCGCCGGTCGGAAGGACGGGTGAAACGACGCACGGCATCGCTGACCCGAGCGGGTCGGGACAGGGTACAAAAGTCTACACACACAACAGCTAGCTGCCTATGTTTTGCCACCGACGCCATCGCTTTCGACACGGGTCGCGTCGCCTCACTCGGCGCCACTCCCATGCACGATGGAGACCAGCCGCTCGATGCCACCGCTCACGCCTTCGCGCTGCCAGGCGTTGCGGCCGAAGATCACCCCGCTGGCGCCGTTCTCCAGCGCATCGCGGGTAAAGCGCGTCAGCGCCTCGTCATCGTTCATCGCCGCGCCACCCAGGACGAGCACCGGCACCGGACAACTCTCCACCAGAGCCCGCATATCCCTGGGGTCACCATTGTACTGCGCCTTGATCAGGTCGGCCCCCAGCTCGGCGGCGATCCTCGCGATTCGTGCGATCCGCTCGCCATCGAGCAGCCCCTCCTCCCTGGCCCCCCACACCACCGCCTCGACGATCAGCGGCAGCCCGATCGCCTCGCACTGACGCGCGGTCTCCGCCACCGCCTCGATGTTGTCGGCCTCGCGTCGGGGGTCGTCGTAACCGGAGATCAAGCACATCACCACGGCATCCGCGCCCATCGCATGGGCCTGGGCGGGGGTGGCGATCATGCGGTGATGCTCCTCCCCCGCCAGGGTGAAGTCGCCCACCATCGGATAGTCGATTCGCAGCACGATTCTGGGGGCGCGGCTGTCGGCGAACAGATCCCCGCAGGACTTGAGCACGCCCGGCGACAGCAGTACCGCATCCGGTCGCGACGAGACGATGGCTTCGCAGGTGCGGCGTGCATCGATCGCATGCTCCACCGGGCCCGCCAGCAGCGTGCGATCGAACGCCACCATGCAGGTCAGGCCGGTCTCGCGGCGAAACAGCCGCCCCGTTCGCAATCCGCTGGCAGAAAGCATGCTGGTCATGACGCTGGCTCCTGAGTGGAGGAAGTCCCCTTGCGCGGGGCGTTTCCCGATGTGGAAGAGAGCGGCTCGTCGCCACTCGCCGTGGTGTCGTCGGCGCCCGGGCCGAACGAGACACCGTGCGCGCGCACGGCGATCTCCCGTACCCTCTCGATCTCATCCCGGCAGCGGTCTTCCGACCACGCCAGGGCCCCGCTGCACAGCGTCGCGATCTCCTCGATCACCGCGCCGTCGAGCTGGCCGGCCAACGCGATCGGCAGACGCCGGAACAGCACGTCCGCCAGATGCTCGACGCGCTCGAAGCGGCAGACGAAATCGATCTCTCCGACACGATAAGCGGCCAGCGAATCCAGCGGCTGCTGGCGACAGGCACCGCCAGCGCTCATCCCCGCGCAGTGCCGTGCCACCGCTTCACCCCGGGTGCCGTAGCGATCCAGCAGGGTAATGGCCCGATGCCGGTCGCCCTCGCAGAGGGCGGTCACCCTGGCGAGCCACGCCTCCCGCGACGTCGCATCGCGGGGAAAGTCGCGCCCGCCACCGATGGCCAACTGCCGGGTATCGATCTCGCGCCGGCGGCCCAGCCTCGCCAGCAGATCGTCGGCCACCTCTTCGGCAAACCCGCGAAACGTGGTCCATTTTCCACCCACCAGGGACAACACCGGCCAGGCGTGGATGCGATCCTCGACGATGGCGTGATCGCGGCTGATCTGGCCCGGATCGGCAGCGTCGCTGCGCGGCAATGGTCGCACACCGCTATAGCGGTAGCGGACCTGATCCGGACCGATCGTCACCTCGGGAAACAGGTAATGCACCGCTTCGAGCAGGTAATCGCGCTCGTCGTCGTCGCAGACGGCCTGGTCCGGGTCGGTGCAGCGGATGTCGGTGGCACCGACCAGCACATGACTCATGAACGGATAGATCAGGCAGATGCGACCATCGGGCGTGCCGAAGTAGATCATGCGCCCGTCGAGCTGATCGCGAATCTGGGGCACGTCGACGATCAGGTGCCCGCCCTTGGTGCCGCCGATATGCCGCGTTTCCTGCCCCAGCTGGCGATTGATCTCGTCGATCCAGGCGCCGCCGGCATTGACGATGATCCGCGGGCGAACCTGGAACGCGTTGCCCTCTTCATCGTCGAAGGTTATCGCTTCACCGTCACTCCCGGTCAGGGTGACGTGATTGAGCGCCATCGCGCCGCGATGGGCTCTGCAGCCGTCGTCGATCAGTTCGAACCCGAGCCGCTCGGCCTGACTGATCGCCGCGTCGTAGTAGGTGTGCAGCGCCCTGACGTCATCCCGGATGTCCGGCAGCGATTCCCGTACCTTGCGCCCCAGCGTCACCGAATGACGCGGCATGCTGCGGAAATGGCGGCCGAGGAAATCGTAGAGCGTCAGCCCCGCTTCACTGATCAGGATACCGCGGTCGTCGATCTTTGCCGGCCGGCGGAAGAAACGCTGGATCGACGGCCAGATTCCGCCCCACCAGCTGTGCGTCGGCATCGCCGTGCGCAGCGGATGCACCACGTGCGGCGCGTTGCGCAGCAGCAGGTTGCGCTCGCGGGTCGACTGCGCCACCAACCGGAACTCGCCGGTCTCGAGATACTTGAGTCCACCATGGATCAGTCGCGACGGCGCGGCGCTGGCGCCGGCACAGAAGTCCTGCTTGTCGACGATCAGCGTATCGACGCCCTGCAGCGCCAGATCGCGGAACAGCCCGGCGCCGTTGATGCCGGCACCGATGATCAGCACCGACACCGCGGGGTCCGCCCGCAGGCGATCCAGGGTCTGCCGACGCGTCGGCGGCATGGCATTGGCGGGTTCCGTCATCGTCTTGCTCCCATCGTCGGCGTGGATTCCGCCGAAGTGTCGGGTGAATCCGGGGGCGACGCCTCGACGTCCAGCGTCGCCCATAGCGTTCTCATCCCTTCGATCAGACGCTGGTAGCGCTCGAAGCCCTGCTGACACGCGGCCTGGCGCTCCGAATCGGGGTTGTAGCGGTGGTCGACCTCGCAAAGCGACGTGGCCGACGCGATGGAGGGAAACACTTCGGCTGCCACCCCGGCGCAGATCGCGGCGCCCCAGGCCGCGGCCTCCTGGATTCGCGACGTTTCCAGCGGTCGACCCAGCGAATCGGCGAACAGCTGGGCCAGCCGCGGCGAGTGACTGCCGCCGCCGGTGATGCGCACGCGCTCGATGGCGAAGGTCGAGGCCAGGGCATCGACATGCACCCGGTGATTGAACACCACCCCTTCCAGGATCGCACGCAGGACATGGCCACGGTCGTGCCATCCCTGGAGGCCGAACAGGCCGGCACTGGCCGGTTCATCGTAGGGCGAACCATAAAGGAACGGGTGGTAGACCAGTCGTGACGGGCTGCGGAAAGCGGCGTCCAGCGACGCTTCCATCTCGGCGAAAAAGGCGCCCGTGCCGCCATCTCCCGGCTGCCCCCACTGCCGGTGAAACCATTCGAGATTGCTGGAGGACGCCGGTGAAATCGCCATGTTGAGCCACTGGCCAGGGCGTAGCCCGTTGCGTGTCGCCCAGCGCGGATCGGGCTTGGGCGCGTCGGAAAAGACCTCGTTGATGCTGAAGGTGCCGGCCGCGATGGTCAGCGTGTCCGACGCGACGTTGCCCAGCCCCACCGCGCTGGCGGTAACGTCATGCAACCCCGTGGCGACCGGCGTACCGGCTTTCAGGCCGGTGGCGCGCGCTGCCGACTCGCAGACCTGGCCGGCGACCTCCTCGGGCAGGCGAACGTCGGGCAGGGCCTCGAACACCGATGCGATGCCCAGCATCGACAGTGCGTCGCGACTGTAGCGCTGGGTGTTGACGTCGGTGTAGCCGGTGCTGGCCTCGGTGAAGTCGGTGGCGATCTCGCCGGTCAGCTTGAATCGCAGCCAGTCCTTGCAGGTCAGGACGTGGGCGAGAGCGGCGTAGCGCTCGGGCTGGTTGGCCCGCAGCCACGCCAGCAAGGTCACCGGCGAGAAGGCGAAAGGCATCTGCCCGATCCGCGCCAGCGCCTCGTCGCGTATGCCCTGCTGGCACCAGCGCTCGACGATACCCGCGGCACGACTGTCCAGCGAGGTGATGGCGTGGCCGAGCGGCTCACCCTTGCGATCTAGGGGGTAGAGCCCGTCGCCGTGGGCCGTGACGCCTACCGCCAGTATCTCGCCGCCCTCCAGGCCGGCGGCCGCCAGGGCGGCACGTATCGATTCGGCAGCGCTCGTCCAGGCGACGTTCATGTCACGCTCGACCCAGTGCGCCTGGGGATGCTCGAGCCGGGAAGATTCCCGCCCGATCCCCACGACGTTGCCCTGGGTATCGAAGATCACCGCCTTGGTGGAACTGGAGCCACCGTCCAGCCCCAGCAGATAACCGCGTGACATGGCTGCCTCCCGTTGATTTCGTCTCCCGGCACGCTTGCCTATGGTGCGAGAGCTTCGCGAGCGCCATTTCTAACACTATTTTGTGATCCATGGACGTTAGACGATGGTGTTAAATCAAAACATGAACATCAATAAACTTTTTATTTTCAATAATTTAAAATCCACCCATTGAAGACAGGGTTTCAACGAGACCAAAGTCATAGGGCGAATCATCACTTTTTGATGTTATTTCTTCATCGCCGATCGCAGTTGCAGCGCCACCCGGTACACTTCAACAAAAAACCTTCTCCTCGCAGGAGTTGAACATCATGTATAACGCCATGCTTCGAAACGTGCTTTGGGTGCTTTCGTTGGCCCTAGGGGCGATGTCCACCACGGCTCATGCCGACGATGCTCAGCGCCAGTATCGCTTTGTGGTGGTTCCCAAGGTCGTGCACCCTTGGTTCGACCAGCTCAACGAGGGGGCTCAGGAAGCCGCTCGTGAAATTCAGCGCCTGACCGGTGCCGAGGTCACGGTTCAATACACCGCCCCCCAGAGTGCCAGCGTCGCCGAGCAGAATCAGATACTCGAGAGAGCCATTGCGACTCGCCCCGACGCCATCATTACCGACTTGCTCGACCCCACCGGCAACCGCGCCGTGATCCGCGAGGCCCTGGAGCAGGAGATCCCCGTCTCGGTCATCGACGACAAGGGTATCGAGGATATGCATTTGCCCGTCGTCGGCAGCGACTACTGCACCCAGGCGATGGTGGCGGCGGAACGCCTGGTCGAACTCCTCGACGGGAAAGGCAACGTCGCCATCATGATGGGCGTGCCAACGGCGTCCAACCATGCGCAGCGCGCCGAGTGCAGCCGCGCGGTATTCGATCGTCATCCCGATATCGAAGTCGTCGCCACCGGTGTCGACAACGACAGTATCTCCACGGCACAGAATCAAGCGGCGGCGATCATGCAGGCTCATCCCGAGCTGGATGGCTGGATTCCCTCCAATGCCGCCGGCCCCATCGGCATCGGCCAGGCAGTCAAGGAGGCCGGCAAGGCAGGTGAGATCAAGATCGTCGGTATCGATGACCTCAATCAGACCCTGAGCCTGATCCAGGAAGGCGTCATCGATTCCACGTCCGCACTCCGCCCCAGACTGATGGGTTACTGGTTCATCATCAGCGCCTGGCAGCGCGCCAATGGTGCAGAAGTGCCCGAGTACATCGATACCGGACATGTATTCATAGACCAGGACAACATCGAAGACTATCTGTAGTCGGCGACGTTTGACGTGGATCTTCGCTCACCAATTCAGGAGACCGTGACGATGCTACCCGATGACATGCAAGCCGTGGTCTGTCGCGGCCCAGGCGACTACCGGCTGGAGCGCGTGCCCACGCCCCGCCCCGGCCCCAACGAGCTGATTCTGGGAATCCAGGCCTGCGGCATCTGCTCGAGCGATCTCAAGTGCCGCGACGGCGCCGCCATGTACTGGGGCGACGGCGACCGCTTTGCCCCCTTCGTCAAGCCACCGATGATCGTCGGCCACGAATTCGCGGGTGAAGTCGTCGCACTGGGCGACGGTGCCGGGGAACACTTCGGCGTTGCGCTCGGGGATCGCGTCGTGCCGGAACAGATTCTCCCCTGCGGCAAATGCCTCTACTGCCAGCGCGGCCACTACTGGATGTGCGAAGTGCATCATATCTTCGGCTTCCAGGGCGGCGTGGCCGATGGGGGCATGGCCGAATACCTGCGCGTGCCGGCCAATGCGGTGCTGCACCCGGTCGACCCGGGCCTGAGCCTCGAGGATGCCGCCTTTCTCGAACCGCTGGCCTGCGGCATCCACGCCGTCAACCGCGCCGACATCCAGTTCGACGATACCGTGGTGATCGCCGGTGGCGGCCCGATCGGCCTGGCCATGGTTCAGCTCGCCAGGCTCAAGACGCCCAAACGGCTGATTCTGGTCGACACTCATGACGACCGCCTGACCCTGGCTCGCGACTACGGCGCCGATCACGGCCTCAACCCGCATCGCGACGATGTTGCCAAGGAAGTTAGGGCACTCACCGGCGGTTACGGTTGCGAGGTCTACATCGACGCCACGGGCTCCTCGAGCGGCGTGGTCCAGGGCCTGGAGTCGCTACGCAAGCTCGGTCGGTTCGTTGAGTTCAGCGTGTTCAAGGAGCCCACCAGCGTCGACTGGTCCACCATCGGCGACCGCAAGGAGCTGGATATCCGCGGCTCGCATCTCTCGCCGCACACCTACCCGGTGGCGATCGACCTGCTGGCCCGCGGGCTGGTGACGACTCGCGGCATCGTCACCCACCGCGTTGCGCTGGCCGACTTCGAGCGCGGCTTCGAGATCGCCGCCCGGCGCGACTCGATCAAGGTGGTGTTGACGACGGGAGAGTCATGACTTCACCCACGACCATGACCCCTCGCACCGTGACACGGGGGGCACCAGCGCGCCGCCAGGCGATGCTGGACTACATCATCCAGGCCGGCTCGGCCCAGGTCGACGAGCTGGCCGAGCGCTTCGGCGTCAGCCGGATGACGGTACACCGCGATCTCGACGCCCTCTCCGACCAGGGCATGGTCAACAAGCAGCATGGCGGGGTCACCACCCGCTCTTCCAGCGTGTTCGAAAGCAACTTCGCGCTGCGTTCGCATATCGCCACGCGGGAAAAGCAGGCGCTGGCCCGTGCGGCCCTGGAGGAGATCGCGTCCGGCGAAGCGGTGATGCTGGACGACTCCACCACTGCCGCCGAACTCGCCCTGCTGCTGCCGGCGCGGGAGCCGCTCACCGTGATCACCAACGGCCTGGAGAGCATCGACCGGCTCAAGGCCGCCAGCGGCATCAAGCTGATCACCCTGGGCGGCGACTACCAGCCCCGTTTCAATGCCACCTTCGGCCTGCTCTGCGAGCAGACGCTCGCCAACCTGCGTGCCAACGTGGCGGTGCTCTCCGCATCGGCCATCCTCGGCACTACCGCCTACGTTCAGGACCCGACGGTGACCCAGATCAAGCGCGCCCAGATGGCGGCGGCAGAGCGCCGGATCCTGCTCGTCCACAGCGCCAAGTTCGGCCATGGCGCGCTGCATCGGCTGGCCGATCTCAAGGAGTTCGACCTCGTGTTGATCGACGAAAGCCTTGCCGCCGAACATCGCGCCACGCTGGACGAGGCCGAGATCCGTTATCGCCTGATCGAAGCTTGACCATAAACGGCATCGACAAAACGAAACCGCCGCGGGCCAGGGCCCGCGGCGGTGGATCGACGAACGGCTTTGCGTCTTACGGCTTGAGCACGAACGGCGAGACGTACTGGTCGACGTTATCCGGGGTGATCAGGATGCAGTCGAAGAGGTGCTTCTCGCCCTGGACACCGGTTTCGCCGGTGGTGATGAACTTGTCCGCCATCTGCACCGCGGCCTTGGAGAAGATCGCCACCGGCTGCAGCACGGTATAGGCGAGCTCGCCGGACTTCACCGCATCGACCGCGTCGGGCGAACCGTCGAAGCCACCGACCACGACATCGTCCAGCTTGCCGGCTTCCTTGAGTGCGGCGATCGCGCCCAGCGCCATCTCGTCATTGCCGCTGATCACGCCTTGAATGTCAGGGTTGGCCTGCAACAGGCTCTGCATCTTGTTGAACCCCTGAGTGCGGTCCCAGTTGGCGACGTCCTCGCCGACCTTCTTGAGATCCGGGTACTGGCTCAACACCGTCTCGTAGCCGTTGGAGCGGGTCGCGGCATTGTTGTCCGACGGCGCGCCCTTCAGCTCGACGTAGTTGGCCGAGTCGCCGACCGTCTGTACCCACTGCTGCGCGCCGAGGGCGGCACCCTGGGCGTTGTTGGATACCAGCTGCGCCTTGGCCAGCCCCTGCTCGTTGATTTCCGCATTGACCAGGAACACCGGGATGCCGGCTTCGACGGCCTTGCGCACCGCACCGACGGAACCATCGGCGTTGGCGGGATCGAGAATGATCGCCTTGGCCTGGTTGGTAATCGCGGTATCTATCTGGCGGCTCTCGGTATTGGTATCACCCTTGTGGGCGCTGACGTTGGCGCGATACCCCAACTCCTCGGCCGTTTCCCGGGCGATCTTGCCCTCGGTGAACCAGTAGGGGTTGGAGGTATCGTTGACGATGACCGAGATCAGTCCCTTGTCCTGCGCCATGGCGCTTCCGGCGAGCAACGGCGCGCTCACGGCGAGGGCTGCGATCAGCAGGCGTTTTCCTGTCTTGAACATGATGGATCACCCTTCTTTTTGCGATTGTGGTGACTAGCGTGCAACGGTGAGGCTAGTGCTGTGTTGCCGGTTTACCGGCCGTACTTTCCGCCTCGGATGTCACGCGCGCGGCATCGCCGCTCGAGGCCGGAGAAGAGGGGTTGTCGGGTGCCTTTGGCTCGGCAGGCGTGGCCACACGCTTCCTGCGCCCGCCGTACTGGATGCTGTTGAGCAGCACCGCCAGCACGATCACGGCACCGGTGAACACGGTCTGCCAATAGGAGGAGACGCCGATGATCACCAGCCCGTCGGAGAGGAAACCGATCACGAAGGCGCCGAGCAGGGTGCCGCGCACGTTGCCGCGACCGCCGGTCAGCGCCGCGCCACCGATCACCACGCCGGCGATGGCGGTCAGTTCGTAGGTGGTGCCCGCGGTGGGGCCGGCAGAGGTGAGCTGGGACGACAGCACCAGCCCCGCGATCGCCGCGCAGATACCGGAGAGCACGTAGACCGAAACCTGCACCCGCTTGACCGGCACGCCGGAAAGCTCGGCCGCCCGCGCGTTGCCGCCGGTCGAGTAGACCCAGCGTCCGAACGGCGTGCGCGCCAGCGCCAGGATCGTGACGATCGCCACCGCGGCCAGAATCAATACTCCCACCGGCACACCGAACAGGCGGTTGAACCCCAGCCAGTCGAACCCGGTGTTGCCCAGTTCCGGGCTGCCGCCGAGGTTGTTGTAGGTCAGGCCATCGGTCATCAGCAGCGCCACGCCGCGGGCGACGTAGAGCAATCCCAGGGTGGCGACGAAGGCCGGCACCTTGAAGTAGGCGATCAGTACCCCGTTGATGGCGCCGATGAACGCGCCGACCGCGCAGGTCAGGATGACTACCACCCACACCGGCGGATAGAGCGTGACACCGAACATGTCGAAGCTCACGCCCTGCATCAGAAAGCCCGCGACCACCCCGCACAGTCCCAGGGTCGAGCCCACCGACAGATCGATGCCGCCGGTCAGGATCACCAGCAGCATGCCGATCGACAGCAGCCCGAAGATCGCCACGTGGGACGACATGGTCAGGAAGTTGTTGGTCGAGAAATAGACCGGCGACAACGCCGAGAAGATGATGATGATCGCGATCAGGGCGAAGAAGGCGCGACCCTCGAGCAGTATTCGCCCCAGATCGAAGCCGCCACCCTGGCGCGCTGGCGCTTGGCTGTGCTTGGACATAATCAAAACTCCCTTCGAGTAAAAGCGCTCACGCGACCACGGCCTCGCCCGAGGCGGCCATGATCTGTTCCTTGGAGACGTCGGCGCCGAACTCCGCCGCGATGTGTCCGCGGCTCATCACCACGATACGATGGGCGATGCTCAGGCATTCGCCGACCTCGGAGGTGGAGAAGATCACCGCCAGCCCCTGCTTGGCAGCCCCTTCCGCCAGCAGTTTGAACACTTCGGCCTTGGCCCCGATATCGATACCGCGGCTCGGCTCGTCGAGCACCACCACCCGGGGATGGGTCGCCAGCATCTTGCCGATCACCACCTTCTGCTGATTGCCGCCGGAAAGCGAGCCGATCTC
>NZ_CALFQK010000044.1:0-5959 GCF_937921195.1 uncultured Salinicola sp. | reverse complement strand
CCGGCAGCGTGGGAACGCAAATCAACACCTATGCCTGAAGCCTGCGCCCGGCTGGCGCTACCCAGCGCTAGCCGGGCGTTTGAAGGGCTGCCGAACCGTCGCGTTTCCGATCGGTGCCGGCGTGCCAGGCCACACCTGCACGCTTTACCCCGGTAACCACCTCGCTTTTCCCGTCGTGAGCTTCCATCCCGGCGCGACTCGAAGAATCTTGACCTATTTCCATTTTGCCGGTTGACGCCGGCAGATGCCTCGTTTTTAATCAAAATGACCGGAGGGAATAAGTTTATTGCTTTCGGTAATTCGATAGCGGATGACGTTATCGAAGACTTCTCATCAACTTTCGGAAATCGTGATGAATTCCCATCGCCTGGCCTGTTCACCGTTCTCCAATATCGCGCGCCTGCGCGGTATGCGAGCACGCTGTCGGTCGCGCGTCCTGGGGTGAATTTCATCATCGGCCGCGACACCCATCGCGGCCGAAAGACGACGAAAGTCCACTCCTTTTTACCGCGATTCGTGTCCGGCCTCCGCCGATCTGGAGATCGGATCAATGAAAATTTCAAATTCTTTCAATGCGTTATTGAAGCGTTTCGCGGCGAGTCGTCAGTGCCGGCGTGATTTGAGGGCCTTGAGGGGGTTGAACGACCATATGCTCGAGGACATCGGTCTGCGCCGGGAGGAGAACCAGATCGTTTCGGCTTTCCCGGTCTTCAATGAAAAAACGACGGTGGGAAGGGGTCGTGTTTTCAGCGAGTCCGAGCAGACCGCGAACTACCGAGAGACGGCGGACATGACTCGTGCAGTGGAAGCGATGCCGGGCGTCGAATCCCTCGCGGACAAGACCGTGATATGTCGATATTGCGGAGAACAGTTGGCTTAGCCAAGCCCCGGCCACAGGATGTGGCCGGGGCTTTTTCGATGCCTCGATGCCTCGATGCTTCGATGCCGTTGCCAACTCACGATCGAGTGGCGGGTTTCAGTACCCGAGGCTCGATTTCGGTTTTGGCGTCTCGGGTTTATAGCGCGAAATCGTCTCGATGGCGGCCTGACGTAGCAGCGAGATATCGATTCCCACGGCGATGAAGTCGAAGCCCCATTGCGCGTAGCGTCTGGCGTCTGCCTCGGCGGGGGCCAGGATGCCGGCGGCCTTGCCGGCGGCGTGGGTCGCCTCGAGGGTATGGCGAATCATCGCCTGCACGTCGGGATGGTTCGGATTGCCGGCGTGGCCGACCCCGGTGGACAGATCCACCGGCCCGACGAAGATGGCATCGACGCCCTCGGTCGCCGCTATCGCTTCGGCATTGTCGACGCCGGTCCGCGACTCCACCTGGACTATCAGGCAAAGCTCCTCATGAGCCCGGGCCAGGTAATCCTCGACGCTATCCCACCGCGTGGCGCGGGTCAGGCCCCCACCGACGCCCCGGAATCCGTGTGGCGGGTAGCGGGTCGCGGCGACCAGTCTGGCGGCCTGCTCGGCGGTATCGACCATCGGGATCATCAACGTCTGGGTGCCGACATCGAGCAGCTGCTTGATCAGGGCGGGGTCGTGGTTGACGGTACGCACGACCGGTGCACTGGCGTAGGGGGCCACGGCCTGCAACTGCGACAGAATGGAGGGAACCGTGTTGGGCGCGTGTTCACCGTCGATCAGCAGCCAGTCGAACCCCGCAGTGGCGAGAATCTCGGTGGCATAGCCGGTACCGAAACCGGCCCAGCAGCCGTAGCGCGTATTGCCGTCGAGCGAGCGGTTGAATGGATTCCGTGGCAGCTCCATGCAGGTCACCTCTTGGGTATCTGAGACGGGAAATGAGAACGAGCCGGTATCGTCACGACGCCGGCCCGATCGGGTATCGAGAGCAGGGTGCGGGATATCCCTTAATGAGTCAGGCCCATCTCGCCCATGATCTTGCCAAATTTCTGGTCATCTTCGGCCATCAACTGCGCGAAGCCATCGGCGTCTCGCCACACCACGCCGTAACCTTGCTTGGCCATGAAGTTTTGATAGGCATCGCTGTCGTAGGCTTTCTTGAGCGCCTCCTCGAGCGTGGCCACGATATCCTCGCTCATGCCCTTGGGACCGACGATGCCGCGCCACGCCCCCAGCGTGAAATCGCTGCCGATCTGTTCCTTGAAGGTCGGGACATCGGGAAAGCCCTCGAGTCGCTCGGGCGTCATGACGCCGAGGCTCTGGAGCTCGCCGGCATCGATCATCGATCGCGCCTCGGGAAGCGACGACGCCACCAGGTCGATGCTGTCGGAGGCCAGCTCGGTCATGGCCGGCGCGGAGCCCTGGCTGGGAATCCAGGTGATCTTGCCGGCGGCGATGCCCTGGTCCATCAGGAAGCCGTTGAGCGCGACGTGCCAGATGCCGCCCAGGCCAGTGCCCGACGCCGTATAGGTGCCTTGCGGGTCGTCCTTGACCTTCGTCACGAAGTCTTCGAGGTTCTCGAACGGGGAGTCGTCGGCAACCGAGAGACTGGCGGAGTCGAAATTGACCTGAGCGATGGGGGTGAAGTCCTGGTAGGTGAGATCGGTCAGCCCCTGCCAGTGCATCATCGCCACCTCGACGGTGGCCAGGCCCAGGGTGTAGCCATCCGGCTTGGCGTTGGCGATCGCCGTATGGCCGACCACGCCACTACCCCCGGTACGGTTCTGCACGTTGATCGTCTGCCCGAGCTGTTGTTCCAGCGACGAGGCGATGATGCGCGCCGTGGCGTCGGTGCCCCCGCCGGCTGCCCAGGGGACGATCAGGGTGATCGGCTTTTCGGGATAGTCCGCCCATGCCAGCGGCGAGGCCAGGACGGCGGCGGACAGCAGCAGGCCGAGATGGCGGGGCGCGCTTGATCGTTTCATGGTGACCTCGCTAGGCGTGTCTTGTGGTTTTCAGGATGAACGGGTTTTCAAGATGAACTTTGCATGCAAAGTCTTAACCCGGCGTTACGCTCTCCACAATTGCGCAATCGTCTAATGGGGGGAAGTCGACCAGCGCCGACGCTGCGCCGTCGGGACCGGACCGTCGCTGCGGCCAGGACAGGCCCGGCGCGGGGCGCCGGGCCTGGCATCTGGCGGGGCCCTTTACTGCGAGGCGATGCGCTGGCTGGCGCTGGTGAAGCCCATCAGCGACAGGTCCATGTCGAGCCGCTTGCCGTCGGGGGCGATGGCGCTGACGGTGGCCTGGTTGCCGCCGCGCAGCTGGGCGAGCAGCTGCGGCGACAGCGCCAGATTGGCGCGGCAGCCTTGTTGCAGGCAGACCTGATAGGGCATGCCCACCGGTTCGTTGTCGTCCACCTGCAGCTGGATACCCGGCGCCAGACGCACGCCCAGCGGCAGCAGGAAGACCATGACCGGACCGTCGGCCTGGGCCGGAAGTCCGACCATGGCGCGCATCAGCGGCTCGTCGCTGTCCGGGTTGCTGACCATCTGGCTCATCACGCAGCTCTGGCGCTCACCGCCCTTGGGACAGCGCACTTCCCAGGACTGGAATTGCTCGGTATCGACCTGTGGTTCGTTCGGCTGCTGAGCCTGCGCCGGCGTCAGGATGGCGGCGGCCAGCGGCAGCAGCGAGGCGAGCAGGGTACGGCGAAAAGGCATGGCATTTTCCTGTGTTGTGATCGGTCGCGCGTCGTCGTGCATGAGTATGGTCCAATTCGCGCGGTGTGGGGCGGTCCTGTCGGTCAGAGCTCCACCGGCACGCCGCGATTTTCGAACACTGGACGCAGCACGAAGTTGGAGTGGACGCCGGAGACGCCCTCGATCGGCGTGATGTGCTGCAGCAGAAGCTGCTGATAGCCGTCCATGTCCTCGACCCGGATCTTGAGCTGATAGTCGACCTCCTGGCCGGTGATCATCAGGCACTCCTGTACCTGGGGCAGCGCCGCCACTTGGCGCTCGAAGTTGGCGAAGCGCTCGGGGGTGTGGCGATCCATGGAGATGTGCACCAGCGCCATCAGCCGATAACCCAGCTGCCGCGCGTCGACCAGGGCGCGGTAACCGAGGATCAGGCCATTCTCCTCCAGCGCGCGCAGACGGCGCAGGCAGGGCGACGGCGAGAGCCCGATGCGCTCGGCCAGTTCCTGGTTGCTGATCCGGCCTTCCTGCTGGATCAGTTCGAGGATGCGTCGGTCGTAGCGATCGAGTGCAAGGGGTTGTGGGACTTTCATTGGCAATATCTGCCTGTAAGTTTTTACGGGTTGGCAGATTATGCCATCAAGTGGCGAAAAAGATCGATCTTCGCAATGTCCTGTCGGCTCAAAAGCCTTACACTGTTTCTGCTGCCACAAGCAGCTTCGGGCCGGCCTCCACATCCGGGGGCCGGCCCTCGTGTCCGCCGCGATCCGCGGTGGCTCAACAGCGGGGCTCGCTCCAGCGGCGCGCCCTAGGATCCTTCGGCTCTTTCACCTCGTCAGGATGGTTGCCATGTCTGCTTTCGATCATCGCGCCTTTGATCACAGAAAATACCGCCCGGCTCCCCGGGTCCCCGCCTTCGACCGCCAGTGGCCGGATCGTGATCTCGATCACGCGCCGATCTGGGTGAGCGAAGACCTGCGCGATGGCAATCAGGCGCTACTGGAACCGATGAGCGTCGAGCAGAAGAAGCGATTCTGGCACCAGATCGTCAAGGTGGGCATCAAGGAGGTGATGGTCGGATTCCCCTCGGCGAGCCAGCCCGACTACGATTTCGTGCGCTGGTTGATCGAGGATGGCCAGATTCCCGACGACGTGACCATCGCCGTGCTGGTGCAGTGTCGCGAGCACCTCATCGAGAAGACCTTCGAGTCGCTGGTCGGTGCCAAGCGCGCCATCGTCCACCTCTACAACTCCACCTCGACGGTCCAGCGCGAGCGGGTGTTCGAGATGGATCGCGATGGCATCGTCGACATCGCGGTGCAGGGCGCCACCTGGGTCAAGACCTACGCCGAGCGCTATCCGGAAGTGGAGTGGCGGTTCGAATACACGCCCGAAAGCTTCTCCAGCACGGAAATCGACTTCTCGCTGCGGATCTGCGAAGCGGTCATGGACGTCTGGCAGCCGACACCCGACAACAAGTGCATCCTCAACCTGCCGACCACGGTGGAAGTGGCGGGGCCGCATCATCACGCCGATCAGATCGAGTACTTCTGCCAGCACATCAGGGATCGCGACAGCGTCATCATCTCGATTCACACCCACAACGATCGCGGCGGGGCGGTGGCCTCCGCGGAGCTGGCCTTGCTGGCCGGGGCCGAGCGCGTCGAGGGCACGCTGCTGGGCAACGGCGAGCGCACCGGCAACATGGACATCGTCACGCTGGCGATGAACCTCTACAGCCAGGGGATCGATCCGGAACTCGACCTGTCGCGGCCGGACGAGATCATCGAAGTGGTCAACGAGTGCACCAACATCCCGATTCACCCGCGCCACCCCTGGGTCGGCGAGATGGTCTACACCGCCTTCTCGGGCAGCCATCAGGACGCGATCCGCAAGTCGCTCAAGAAGCAGCGGCCGGACGAGCCGTGGCAGGTCGCTTATCTGCCCATCGATCCGCATGACATCGGTCGCGACTATCAGGCGGTGATTCGGGTCAACAGCCAATCCGGCAAGGGCGGCATGGCGTTCCTGCTCGAGCGCGACTACGGCATCAGCCTGCCGCGCTGGATGATGCTGGCGCTGGCGCCCCACGTGCAGCAGGAGAGCGAGAAGCGGGCCAGCGAACTCTCCAGCGAGATCATTCGCCAGGTGATGTTCGATCGGTTCACCTGCGAGTCACCGCTGTCGCTGGCCGACTATCGTCTTTCCAAAGGGCAGGACGAAGGCATCGAGGTGACCCTGTGGCAGGGCGCCGAGACGCTGCGTCTCGCCGGCAAGGGCAACGGCGCGATGTCCTCCTTCACTGATGCGTGGCAGAAGCATTCCGGCGTCAGCGTCGGCATCATCGACTACGCGGAGCACTCGCTGGGTGGCGACAGCGAGGCCAACGCCA
>NZ_CALFQK010000043.1:0-14224 GCF_937921195.1 uncultured Salinicola sp. | reverse complement strand
AGCAGACGTCGCAGCCCATCGGCACGCCGAGCAGCTTGCCGCAGAAATGATCCTCCAGCCCGGCGCGGATGATCTGCTTGCCGTCGAACAGATACTCCGGGCCGATGAAGCCGACCACGGTATTGACCAGCAGCGGCTCGAACTCCCGCGCGACGGCGTAGGCGCGCGCCTCCAGCGTCTGCTGGTCGATCCCGTGGTGGGCATCGGCGGAGAGCGCGCTGCCCTGGCCGGTCTCGAAGTACATCACGTTGTTGCCGAGCGGCCCGCGATTCAGCGACAGTGCCGCCTCGCGCCCCTCCCGCAGCAGGGCCAGATCGATGCCGAAGCCGCGATTGGCCGCCTCGGTGCCGGCGATCGACTGGAACACCAGGTCCGTCGGCGCGCCGCGCTCGATCGCCTCGATGGCGGTGGTGACATGGGTCAACACGCAGCTCTGGGTGGGGATTTCGTAGCGGGAGATGACCTCGTCGAGCATCGTCAACAGCGTCACCACCGTGGACGTGTTGTCGGTGGCGGGATTGATGCCGATCACGGCGTCGCCGCTGGCGTAGAGCAGGCCATCGAGGATGCTGGCCGCGATCCCGGAAGCGTCGTCGGTGGGATGATTGGGCTGCAACCGCGTCGACAGCCGGCCCGGCAGACCGATGGTATTGCGGAAGCGCGTGACGACCTCGCACTTTCGGCCGACCAGCACCAGATCCTGCACGCGCATCAGCTTGGAGACCGCTGCGACCATCTCCGGCGTCAGGCCGGGGGCCAGTCGTTCGAGCGATTCGCCGTCGGCACGCTCGGAGAGCAACCAGTTGCGGAATTCGCCGACGCTCAGCGAGGCAACCGGCGCGAACGCGGCCCGATCATGACGATCGAGAATCAGCCGCGTGACCTCGTCCTCCTCATAGGGAATCAGCGGCTCTTCCAGGAACGTGGCGAGAGGCAGTTCCGCCAGTGCCATCTGGGCAACGGCCCGCTCCTCGGCGCTCGCCGCCGCAATCCCGGCCAGGGCATCCCCGGAGCGGTGAGGGGTGGCGGCGGCCAGCAGCGTTCCAAGGCCATCGAACCGATACCGCCGGCCATCGACGTCGATAACATGCTCACTCATGGCATCACACCTGTTGTCGTTGTTCGAAGACAAGGAGTGGCCTTCAGTTTATGCCATAAACGCCTCGGCGCCCGCGAGCGGCACGTCGTCGCCTGCGCGGCGCCTGCGCCTAGCTCGTCGTCAGCGCCAGGATCTCCTGCCAGAGGCCGTCGTCCAGCACCAGCGGTGCCTGGCTGCGACGCTGGCGCCAGGCCGAGGCCCCTGGCCAGCGCACCGCCCGGCCGGACTCGTCGGGCGTGGCGGCGGCCAGATGGTGCTGGATGCCCTCGACGATGGCGTCACAGGCGGCTCGCCCGCCGAGCTGCTCGGGGTCGAACAGCATGAATATCTGGCAACTCCCGCCACCGCTGCCACGTTCGACCCGATCGATGTCGTGGCTCGGCCGGCCCTGCGCCAGCAGCGCGGCCAGGGCGTCGAGCAGTATGGAGAGTCCCGACCCTTTCCAGTAACCGGTCGGAAGCAGGCGACGCGTCGCTTCGATCGCCGCCGGATCCCGCGTCAGTTCGCCGTCAGCATCGAAGCCGCCGTCGATGGGAAGCTGCTCGCCGTTGCGTCGCGTGGTCTGCAGCTTGCCGTAGGAGAATTGGGACATCGCCATGTCCAGCACCAGCGGACCGTCGCGATGGGGAACGGCCATGACCAGAGGATTGTTGCCTACCGACTGGGTGGCAGCGCCCCAGGCCGGCATGCACGGCTCCGTGTTGGTCCACATGATCGCCGCGAAGCCCTGCTCCGCCGCTTGCCAACCATAGCTACCGCCCCGCATCCAGTGGGTCGTGTCGCGCACCGCGACCAGCCCCATGCCGTGCTCGCGCGCCAGGGCCATGGCCCGCTCGGTGGCCTGGATCGCGTTGCGAATGCCGATACCGAAGTGGCCGTCGAACACCTCGATGGCGCCGAGTCGCTGCACGGGTTCCAGCGCAGCGTCGACGTCGACCCACCCCCGGCGAACGTAGTCGACGAACCGGGGAATGCGTCCGATGCCATGAGAGTGCACGCCGTCCCGCGTGCTTTCGGCATGAATGCGCGCACAGAGCGAGGCGTCATCGGGCGCCAGCCCTGCCTTGAGCAGAATCCGCTGCAGGGTGGCTTGCAGCGTTTCGAAATCGACCGTCGCCATCGGAGATCCTTTAGTAATACATCATACATTTATCCAGCGACCATAGCGGCCCCGACCGATCCTGCGTATTCGCTTTTAGTGGAAGAATGGATGACCGCAAGCACCCGCGCGCCGGCGATCGCTCGAACCTTCAAGGCGATCAGGCATGCGCGTCAGAAGCGCGGGAAAACACGGGACACCCGCCTCGTGAGAATGAAAAAAGCCCTGCCGATAAATCGACAGGGCTTTCTCGACGACGACGAGACGTCACCGCCTTTCGCTGATGCCTGGGCCGCCGTTGCCGGCGGCCGGGCGATTCAGCGACGCAGGCCGAGCTTCTTGATCAGCGACTGATAGCGATCGAAGTCCTTGCCCTTCAGGTAGTCCAGCAGCTTGCGGCGCTGGTTGACCATGCGGATCAGACCACGACGGGAGTGGTGATCCTGCTTGTGATCCTTGAAGTGGCTCTGCAGGCCGTCGATGTTGGCGCTCAGCAGCGCAACCTGGACTTCCGGGGAACCGGTGTCGCTCTCGCCCTGACCGAACTCTTTGACGATCTCGGCTTTCTTTTCAGCGGTTAATGCCATGAAAAACTCTCCAGCAAGCAATATGCCTGAATGATGAATATCGGAGACCACGCATATTTGCAGCCTCCCAGTTGACCGTCACGAAGACGGGTGCATCGAATCGATGCCGACAGCTTGACCTTCGGCGCTTGTCGAGACTTGCCTCGACTCGACAGAGTCCGAGTCCAATGCTGCCGTGTCGACCAGACGCCGGGGAGCGACTTCCCCCTGCGCGGTCAATTCGACCAACCCCAGAAAGGATTCGTCGCGATACAGTCTCGCCGTGGTGCCCGGCGCCAGCTCGGTGCCTGCCACCGCCGCCCGCTGCCCCAGCAGCAATTGCCGAGCCACGGTTTCCGTCACGCTGAGCGTCGGCAGATGCTCGAGCATGACATCGACCGGGAGCAGTTGCGCCAGCCGTTGCTCGTCGCTCATCGCCTCGAGCGTCTCGAGAGGGACTCGCCTTGCGCTGTCGAAGGGCCCCGTTTCAAGACGTTCCAACGCCGTGATGTGGGCGCCAAACCCCAGCGCGGCGCCGATATCCTCGGCCAGTGTCCGAATGTAGGTGCCCTTGCTGCAGCGCACCTGCAACCAGACGCCATCGGGCTCCCATTCGAGCGGGCGCATATCATATATCGTTACGCGGCGCGGCGCACGCGCTACCGTCTCGCCCTGGCGCGCCAGCTCGTAAAGCTTGCGCCCCTGATGCTTGAGCGCCGAGTACATCGGCGGGATCTGTTCGATCTCGCCGCGAAAACGCTCGAGCACGGCTTCGACGGCATCACGATCCAGCGCGGCAGGCATGGCCTGGCGCTCGATCACCTCACCTTCGGCATCGCCGGTGTCGGTCACGGCCCCGAACTGGATTCGGGTCCGGTAGACCTTGTCGGCTTCGAGCAGGTGAGCGGAGAACTTGGTCGCCTCACCCAGGCAGACCGGCAACAACCCGGTCGCCATCGGATCCAGCGTCCCGGTGTGGCCGGCCTTGCGCGCCTGGAACAACCGCCGGGCCCGCTGCAGCGCGTGATTGCTCGACACCCCCTTGGGCTTGTCGAGCAGCAGCACACCGTTGATGGGCAGCCCCTTGCGACGCCGTGCCATCAGCGCGACTCTCCATCCTCGTGCCGCGTATCGCTCCCCCGGGAACCGTCGTCCTGGCCCGCCGCGTCGTCACTCTCCTGCGGGCGGTTGCTGGCGACGGCCTCGTCGATCAGCGCCGACAGCTTGTGCCCGCGCACGACGCTTTCGTCATAGTGAAAGCGCAGCTCGGGCACGTGGCGAAGCTTGATGCGGCGCGCGATCTGCGAGCGCAGGAACCCGGCGGCCCGCTTGAGCACGGCCAGGTTTTCCTTGACCCGAGCCGGATCGTTCTCGCCCAGCAGCGTCACGTAGACATCGGCGTAACCGAGATCCCGACTGACCTTGACCGAGCTGACCGTGACCATCCCCAGGCGCGGATCCTTGATCTCGCGCTGGATCAGGACGGCCAGCTCCTGCTGCAGCTGGTCGGCGACCCGATCGGTTCGTTTGAATTCGCGCATCGTTGCCTCTCGAGATCCCGCAGGCGCCTGGTTCGTAAAAAACTGGGCGCCGGCGGGATCCTGTCACTTACAGGGTACGCTCGACCTTGACCTGGTCGAAGACCTCGATCTTGTCGCCGACCTGAACGTCGTTGTAGTTCTTGACGCCGATACCGCACTCCATGCCGTTGCGCACTTCGTTGACGTCATCCTTGAAGCGACGCAGGGATTCCAACTCGCCTTCGTAGATGACCACGTTTTCGCGCAGGACACGGATCTTCTTGTTGCGGTGAACGGAGCCCTCGATGACCATACAGCCAGCGATCGCCCCGATCTTCGGCGCCTTGAACACGTCGCGCACCTCGGCGATACCGACGATCTCTTCCTTCCACTCCGGTGCCAGCATGCCACTCATGGCCTGCTTGACCTCGTCGATCAGCTGGTAGATGACGCTGTAGTAGCGCAGATCCAGCCCTTCACGCTCGACGATTTCCCGGGCGGAAGCGTCGGCACGGACGTTGAACCCGACCAGAATCGCTTCACTGGCCAGTGCCAGGTTGGCGTCGGTTCCGGTAATGCCGCCAACCCCGGAAGAGACCACCGCCACCTGCACTTCATCGGTGGAGAGTTCTTCCAGCGCCCCGCGGATCGCTTCCAGCGAGCCCTGGACGTCGGCCTTGAGGACGACGTTGACCTTGGCCACCTCGTCCTGGCCCATCTGGCTGAACATGTTCTCCAGCTTGGCCTTCTGCTGGCGAGCCAGACGCACTTCGCGGTATTTGCCCTGGCGGAAGTTGGCGATTTCACGCGCCTTCTTCTCGTCGGACAGCACCATGAAGTCCTCACCGGCTTCCGGCGTGCCATCGAGACCCTGGATCTCGACCGGCATGGACGGCCCCACCGACTCGACCTGCTTGCCGAGCTCGTTGGTCAGCGCTCTCACACGGCCGTAATGCAGGCCGGCGAGGACGATGTCGCCACGCTTGAGCGTACCGTTCTGGACCAGCACGGTCGCTACCGGACCACGGCCCTTGTCGAGGCGAGACTCGACCACGACACCTTTGCCCGGCGCTTCCGGCACGGCCTTGAGCTCGAGCACTTCGGAGACCAGCAGCACCGATTCCAGCAGTTGATCGATACCTTCGCCGGTCTTCGCCGACACCGAGACGAACTGGGTATCGCCGCCCCACTCCTCGGAGATCACACCGTGCTGCGACAGCTCGTTGCGAATCCGGTCCAGATCGGCGCCTTCCTTGTCGATCTTGTTGATCGCCACGACCAGTTGCACACCGGCGGCCTTGGCGTGTTCTACCGCCTCGACCGTCTGCGGCATGACGCCATCGTCGGCGGCAACCACCAGGATGACGACGTCGGTCGCCTGGGCACCACGAGCACGCATGGCGGTGAAGGCCGCGTGACCCGGCGTATCCAGGAAGGTGACACCACCATGTTCGCCTTCGACGTGATAGGCGCCGATGTGCTGGGTGATACCGCCGGCTTCACCGGTGGCGACCTTGGTCCGACGAATGAAGTCGAGCAGCGAGGTCTTGCCGTGGTCGACGTGCCCCATGACGGTGACGACCGGAGAGCGGGTGATCTCGTCGCCTTCGTAGGAGATGCCTTCGAGCACTTCGGTCTCGAGCGCATCTTCCTTGACCAGCTTCGGCTTGTGGCCCATCTCCTCGACCACGATCGCGGCAGTATCCTGATCGATGGTCTGGTTGATGGTCACCGCCGCGCCCATGTTGAACATGGCCTTGATCACTTCGTTGGCCTTGACCGACATCTTGTCCGCCAATTCCGCGACGCTGATCGACTCCGGCAGCGCGACTTCACGCACGATCGGCTGGGTCGGCTTCTGGAAGCCATGCTGGTTGTCGCCGCGACCGCGACGGCTACCCCGGCGCTCGGCCCGCTTGACCTTCTTGGCACCGCTACCGCGACGACGCTCGGAACGATCGTCGTCGTCGTCACGACGCCCACGACGCCCCTGATCCCGCTCCTTGTCCTTCTTCGGATGGGCGCGACGGTTTTCCGTGCGCGGCTCCTTGGGCGGCGGCTCGACGAACGGCTGGCTGTTGGAGGTCGGCTCGTTGTCCTCGACCTGCGGCTCCTGGGGAATGTCGTCCCCCGGCGCCTGGGGCTCGGGCGACGGTGCCGCCGCCTTGTTGGAACTCTCCTGCCCGGCGGTCAGATCCGGCGTCGGCTCGTTGGACGCTTCGGCAGCGGCGGCGGATGCCTGCTCGGACTGCTGCTGCGCCTGATCGGCCATGTCGCCGACGAGCTGACGCGGACCCGCGTCCTCGGCCGGCGCTTCCTCGACCGGCTCCGCATCGCGCTTGACGTAGGTGCGCTTCTTGCGCACCTGCACCTCGATGGTCTTGCCACGCTCGCCCGAACGGATCTTGCTGCGGGTATTGCGTGTCAAGGTGATGCGATTACGCGGGCCGCGGCCACCACCACCATGACTCTTGGTCAGGTGATCGAGCAGACGTTGCTTGTCCTCTTCGGAGACCGCGTCGCTTTCCTTCTGATGCGGCAGACCCGCATCCTTCATCTGTTCAAGCAGGCGGGACACATCGCGTCCCACCTTGCCGGCAAACTCTTTTACGGTCATGTCTGACATTACGACCCTCCTGAACCCGTGACCACGTTACTCTTCGCTCTGAAACCAAGGCGCACGGGCAGTCATGATCAGTGCCGCTGCGCGCTCCTCGTCCACGTCGTCGATATCCTTCAGATCCTCGATGGACTGTTCTGCGAGGTCCTCCATGGTGACGATGCCACGGCTGGCAAGAATGAAAGCCAGGTGGCGGTCCATGCCGTCCATCGTGAGAAGGTCTTCGGCGGGCTGAGCGCCATCCAGTTGCTCTTCCGATGCGATGGCCAAGTTGAGAAGCTCATCCTTGGCTCTTGCACGAAGTTCCTCGACCAGATCCTCATCGAACTCTTCGATCTCCAGCATCTCTTCGACCGGCACGTAGGCCAGTTCCTCGATCGTCGTGAACCCTTCCTCGACCAGGATGCGGGCGACGTCTTCGTCGATCTCGAGATGGTTGATGAAATATTCGACCAGGCTGTCGACTTCCTGCTCGCGTTTACCCTCGGCTTCATCGATGGTCATGACGTTGAGCGTCCAGCCCGTCAACTCGCTGGCGAGCCTCACGTTCTGACCGCTACGACCAATGGCCTGAGCGAGGTTGTCCTCGCCGACGGCGACGTCCATCGAATGGGCGTCCTCGTCAACGAGGATCGAGGCGACTTCCGCCGGCGCCATGGCATTGATCACCAGTTGCGCGGGGTTGTCGTCCCATAAAATGATATCCACGCGCTCGTTCCGCAGCTCGTTGGACACCGCCTGCACGCGCGAACCGCGCATGCCGACACAGGCGCCGACCGGATCGATCCGCCTGTCGTTGGTCTTGACCGCGATCTTGGCACGCGCACCCGGGTCGCGGGCCGCTCCCTTGATCTCGATCAGCTGCTCGGCGATCTCCGGCACTTCGATCTTGAACAACTCGACCAGCATGCCGGGCTTGGTACGCGACAGGATGAGCTGGGAGCCACGCGCTTCCGCATCGACTTTCCACAGCAGCGCGCGGACCCGTTCGTTCATGCGGTAGCGCTCGCCGGGAATCATCTCGCCACGCGGCAGAAAGCCCTCGGCGTTCTCACCGAGATCGATGATCAGCCCATCACGTGTCGTTTTCTTGACGATACCCGCGACCAACTCGCCTTCACGCTCGGTGTACTGCTTGACGATCTGGGCGCGTTCGGCCTCGCGCACCTTCTGCACGATCACCTGCTTGGCGGTCTGGGCCGCGATACGCCCGAAGGCCACCGACTCCACCTGCTCTTCGACCACGTCGCCGACCGCCAGCGGAGGCTCGCGCGTTTCCGCTTCGGAGAGCGGAATTTCGCGATCTTCGCTGAGATAGTCTTCGTCTTCGACCACGACCCAGCGACGGAAAGTATCGTACTCGCCGGTGCGGCGATCAATCTGGACGCGGATGCTGACATCCTGTCCTTCGAAGCGCTTGCGCGATGCGCTGGCCAATGCCGCCTCGACAGCCTCGAAAATGACGTCTCGGGGCACGCTCTTCTCGTTGGAGATGGCGTCAACGACCAGCAGTATCTCTTTGCTCATGCCTATGCCTCGCCGAAAAACCGGTTCTTGGTTTCGAATTCTTGGTCTCGAATTACTGAGTCATCGAACAACAGGTGATGGAATTCAGTCGTCGAACTGCGGGACGACGCGAGCCTGATCGATGCTTTCGATGGGAAAGCAGTACTCTTCCGAATCGATGTGCAGCAGCACTTCGTCACCATCGATGCCGGCCAGGCGCCCCTGGAACTTGCGACGCCCATCGAAGGCGGTGCGTAGCTTGAGCTGCACCACGTGGCCGCTGAAGCGCGAAAAATGATCGAGCGTATAGAGCGGACGATCGAGACCTGGAGAGGAAACTTCCAGGCTGTAGTTGCCCGAGATCGGATCTTCGACATCCAGCACGCCGCTGACCTGGCGGCTGACACTCGCGCAATCATCGACCGAGATTCCATCGGGGCTGTCGATGTAGATCATTAGCTTGGAATGCTTGCCCTGAGCCAGATAGTCGAGGCCCCACAATTCGAAACCCATGGCGGTAACCACCGGTTCGATGATCGCATACAGTGCTGCGTCCTTGGTGACCACAAACGACTCCTACAGCAGTTGCATCAGGCACCTGACCGGGAGTTGAGAGAAATGCAAGGTGCTAGGTGGCTGACTGGCATTGACGTCGGCAGCGCCGTCAACGACGACAAGCGCTGACATCGACAAGGCTGCTAACAAAAAGCCCCTTCTCAGGAAGGGGCCTTTCAAGAAACTTGGTAGCGGGGGCCGGATTTGAACCGACGACCTTCGGGTTATGAGCCCGACGAGCTACCAGACTGCTCCACCCCGCAACATCAGGTTGGCGATTATAGGAACGGCCTCGAGATGGGTCAAGGAAGGCCGCAATATCGCCTGAATTCTTCTAGCAAGAATCCGTACAGTATCGCCCAGAGGTTCAAGTCGAAAAGACCGGAATCACTTGACGATGGTGCCGAAGGCGGGACTTGAACCCGCACGACCGTAAGGTCACTACCCCCTCAAGATAGCGTGTCTACCAATTCCACCACTTCGGCATCAGGGGGTGTGTAGCACCTGGGCGCCACACTCAATTCGCTGCATTCTGACGTCCTGCTGAACGCAGCGAATTTTCCTTTTCACTCAAGGATTTGACGATTCCTGATCGCCACCTTCCTCGAGTGCTGGCGCAGCATTATTCCCGCTTTGATCACCATCGTCAAGCGTCGGAGCACCATTATGTTGCTGCTCGATCACTTGGGCGTCCGGGATACCGCTCTGCGGCGCGCTGCCGGCGTTGGTCGCGAAGTACGCCAGCCCCAGAGAGGTCACGAAGAAAAGCGCCGCCAGACCGCCCGTCAGCTTGGACAGGAAGCCACCGCTGCCGCGTGAGCCGAACACCGTCTGAGAGGAGCCGCCACCGAAGGCGGCGCCCGCCTCGGCACCCTTGCCCTGCTGCAGCAGGACCAGGACCACCAGTGCAATGGCGATGAGTACGTGTACCAACAAAACTGCTATCTGCATGAAATCAACCTGCTGACTGACAAATCGCTGTGAAATCGTCGACCTTGAGCGAGGCTCCGCCGATCAGGCCGCCGTCGATATCTTTCTGGGCGAGCAACTCCTGGGCGTTGCCCGCATTCATGCTACCGCCATACAGCAGACGCAGCGCATCGGCCAGTGCCGAATCGAAGCTCGCCTGATAACCGCGAATCGCGGCCATCATCTGCTGGGCTTGCTCTGGCGTGGCCGTGCGCCCGGTACCGATCGCCCAGACCGGTTCGTAGGCAATCGTCATCAGTCGACGCTGCCCGGGCTCGAGCCGGGCCATGACATAGCCCACCTGACGCAGCACGACATCCTCGGATCGACCGGCGTCGCGCTCCTCCAGCGTCTCACCGACGCAGAGGATCGGCTTGATCCCCGCGGTGAGCGCAGCGATGACCCGCTCGTAAACCTGTTCGTCACTTTCGTGATAGAGCTGGCGACGCTCGGAGTGGCCCGCCAGCACATACTCGACGCCGAACTCGGCGAGCATCTGCCCACTGACTTCACCGGTGCGGGCCCCAGAGGGCAGCGGGTTCAGCGTCTGGGCGCCCAGCGAGAGTGGCGTGCCCGCGAAAGCGCTGCGCGCGGCATCGAGATAGGGAAACGGGGGATGGATCACCACATCGACCGGCGACGGCAACTCAATCCCGGCAAAGGTTCGACCGAACGTCTCGATCAGTTCTGCCGAGCCGTTCATCTTCCAGTTACCTGCGATCAGCGGCTTGCGCATGCTACCTCCCTTCGGTGGAGCGACATGGTATAAGAGCCTTGACAACAAGACAACAAGTGCTGTGGCGATCTGACCCGCTCAGGCGATCAGGGTTTCGACGCTATCGGCAATCCGCCGCGCCAGAGCCTGGACATCGAATCTCGGCCGCCCTTCGACCATGACCCGGATCAGTGGCTCGGTGCCCGAGGGCCGCAGCAGAACCCGACCGCTGCCGCCAAGCTCCTCCTCCACCGACTTCACGCTCTGGCGCAACGCCTGGCTCTCCAGCAACGCCCCGGCATCGGAGCCATGAGGCAGACGCACGTTGACCAGCGCCTGGGGCGCCTTCTCGAAACCGTCCAGCAACCGATCCAGAGATACCCCTTCTCGCACCATGACCGCCAGCACCTGCAGCGCGGAGACGATGCCGTCGCCGGTGGTCTGCACGTTGCGGCAGACGATATGGCCGGAGGCCTCCCCGCCCAGCAGCCAGTCGTTGGCCAGCAGCCGCTCGACGACGTAGCGATCGCCCACCTTGGCGCGCTCGAAAGGGATCCCCTGCTTCTCGAACGCCGCCGCCAGCCCGAAATTGGTCATCAGCGTGCCCACGACCCCGCCATTGAGCTTGCCTCGCGCGTGCAGGTCCCGCGCGATGATGTAGAGAATCTCGTCGCCGTCCACCGCCTCGCCCCGACGGTCGATCATCAGCACGCGATCGCCGTCGCCGTCGAAAGCGATGCCCAGGTCCGCCTGGCACGACACGACGGCCTCGCTCAGTCGCTCGGTATGCGTCGAACCCACGTTCTGATTGATGTTGAGGCCGTCGGGCTCGCCACCGATCACGCTGACGTCGGCGCCGAGCTCACGAAAGACGTTGGGCGCGATATGGTAGGTCGCGCCATGGGCACAGTCCAAGACGATCCGCAGGCCATGCAACTCGAGGCGATTGTGGACCGTGGACTTGCAGAACTCTATGTAGCGCCCGGCGGCGTCGCCGATTCGCACCGCCTTGCCGAGCTGGTTCGGCGCCATGGTCTCCAGCGGTTTCTCGAGTTCGTCCTCGATTTCCGCCTCGACCTCATCGGCAAGCTTCAACCCCTCCGCCGAGAAGAACTTGATGCCGTTGTCCTGGTAGGGATTGTGCGAGGCGGAGATCACGATCCCGGCATCGGCACGGAAAGTCCGGGTCAGATAAGCGATACCCGGTGTCGGCATCGGTCCCAGCAGCGACACATCCGCTCCGGCGGCCGACAGCCCCGCCTCCAGCGCCGACTCGAACATGTAGCCGGAGATCCGCGTATCCTTGCCGATGATCACCTTGGGGCGCGGCGACTGGGAGGATCTCTGCCGGGTCTGGTGACCGGACAGCTTGCGAGACAGCACGCGCCCCATCGCCCAGCCCAGCTTGAGCATGAAATCGGCGGTGATGGGGTACTCGCCGACGGTGCCGCGAATACCGTCGGTACCAAAATAACGTCTACTCATGATCGCTCCGTTCCTGAAGCACGGCCCAGGCCATGTCGATCGCGTCGACCGTGGCCGCCACATCGTGCACTCTGACTATTCTAGCGCCACGCTCGACCGCCATCACGCTCAACGCGAGCCCTCCAGGCAGACGTTGATCGACCGGCCGGCCAAGCGCCTGGCCGATCATGCTCTTGCGTGACATTCCGACCAGTAGCGGCAGACCGAGAGACTGAAGCGACGCCAGACGACTGAGCAGTTGCAGGTTGTGCTCGAGGGTCTTGGCAAAGCCGAACCCCGGATCCAGCAACAGCCGTCCGGCGTCGATCCCCGCGGCCTCGCACGCGGCCACGCGCTCCTGTAGATAATCGGCGACGACAAGCTCGATGGGCCGATCGTAGAACGGCGCGCGCTGCATCGTTCGCGGCTCTCCGCGCATGTGCATGAGACAGACGGGCAACTCGGTGCCAGCCGCCGCCTCCAGCGCCCCGGGGCGCGTCAGCGAGCGCACGTCGTTGAGCATCCCCGCTCCCGCTTCGGCGACTTCGCGAATCAGCTCGGGTGTGCTGGTATCGACCGAGACCAGCGCATCGAACTCCCGCACCAGCGCCTCGACCACCGGCAGGACCCGGTCACGCTCCTCTTCCAGCGCTACCGGCTCGGCGCCCGGGCGGGTCGACTCCCCGCCGACATCGATGATGTCGGCCCCCTCCCGCAGCAGGCGCTCGGCGTGGCGGCACGCGTCGTCCAGCCCGCGATGCCGGTTTCCATCGGAGAAGGAGTCGGGCGTCACGTTCAGAATACCCATGACGCGCGGGCGCGAGAGATCGAGCTCATGCTGACCGCAGCGCAACCGGACGCCGGCGGAGGAAGAATCTGTCATGGAAGTCCGTCGCTTGCAAAAGCGCCCACTCTAGGTAGGCCGATGCCGTTTCGCAACCGCCTAGAAATGCGGCAGGGCGCCATTTCTGACGCCCTGCCGCAACGACTGCCGACTGTTCAAGGCCTGGAGCCTCGCAGCGCCGGTGGCCTCAAAGCCCTGACGGCCCTCCTAGGGGATCCGAGGGACGGCGGTTACCGGACTCGTCATCGGAGGCGCCTTCGTCGCCCGGCTGCGGCTCCGGATCATCGACGGGACGACCGGTCCCGGAGGTCGGGCCATCGTCACCCCAGTCCTTCGGCGGACGCGGCTTGCGCCCCTCCATGATGTCCTTCAACTGAGCCGCGTCGATGGTCTCGTACTGCATCAGGGCTTCAGCCATCAGATCGAGCTTGTCGCGGTTGTCTTCGAGAATCTTGCGCGCCATGGCGTAGCATTCGTCGATGATGCGACGAACTTCCTTGTCGAGCCGGGTCGATGTCTCCCCGGAGCTCAACTTGCCACCGCCCTGACCGGGGCCGCCGAGGAACTGGTGCGACTCGTCCTCGTCGTACATCAGCGGCCCCATCTCCTCGGACAGCCCCCACTTGGCCACCATGCTGTGAGCGAGTTCGGTCGCCCGCTTGATGTCGTTGGAGGCACCGGTGGTGACCCCATTCGGCCCCAGCGTCATCTCCTCGGCGATACGACCGCCGAACAGGGAGCAGAGCTGGCTGATGATCTGCTGACGCGAGTAGCTGTAACGGTCTTCCTCCGGGAGGAACATGGTCACGCCCAGCGCGCGGCCGCGCGGGATGATGGTGACCTTGTAGACCGGATCGTGCTCGGGCATCACCAGGCCGATGATGGCGTGGCCGGCTTCGTGATAAGCGGTATTGAGCTTGTCCTTCTCGGACATCACCATGGAGCGCCGCTCGGCCCCCATCATGATCTTGTCCTTGGCCAGCTCGAGCTCTTCCATCCCGACGGTACGGCGATTGCGGCGCGCCGCGAACAGTGCCGCCTCGTTGACCAGGTTGGCCAGGTCGGCGCCCGAGAAGCCCGGAGTACCGCGTGCGATGATACTGGCCTGGACGCCGTCGCCCATCGGCACCTTGCGCAGATGCACGTTGAGGATATGCTCGCGCCCCCGGATATCGGGCAGCGGCACGGTGACCTGGCGGTCGAAGCGACCCGGGCGCAGCAGCGCCGGATCCAGCACGTCGGGACGGTTGGTGGCGGCAATGACGAT
>NZ_CALFQK010000042.1:0-4408 GCF_937921195.1 uncultured Salinicola sp. | reverse complement strand
CACTGGAGTCGCTGGATATCGACTCGCTGACGCCCCGGGCGGCGCTGGATCTGCTTTACCGATTCAAAGAAATTCGATGAGAGGATATATCGTTAAGCACGCTCCACACGGCAGGCGTAACATCCGGTAGCAGCATAGTGGATATGGAGATAATCGGTTCTGGTCTCAGACCAGAGCCTTTCGATTTCCTGAACAAGGTCAGCTCCTTGGCTCAAAGCTGCCGCAGTGAGCCAACCGTGTGCATCATATGCGCGAATAGAGAGCGACCTTTTTAGTAAGGACGGAGGGACGACACCGCTTGTCCATTTCTGAAGCAAGGCAGCTTCCCCGATGAAAACGGGCCCTGATGCACGGTAAGGAGTTTCCACATCGTGATGTGTGTAATGAAGCAACCAAGCTGCTTCATTGATCGCTACGTCCGTTAGAGCAAAACGACACGGCAGGTCATCTCCGTGACCAGCAACAACACGACTGGCCAGTCCCTTACGACTCAAAGCTCTGACATCGTTGATATCGATAAAGAGACCAATACAGCGAAAGGACATGATGTTCCCCTCAATAGCAATGAAGAGGGGAGCATGAGCCAAGCGGAAGGTACCCACTGGCCACATACGGCACTCGCGGCTATAACGCCATTCCTCGATGTTCCAGGTGGCGGCTTGCCGGGGCTGGCGCCGGCCGCCTAGAATATGGCGCCATTCGAATAGTGTCGGCGGCACTGCGCGAGCGGTGAACACGAAAAATCCTATCCGCCGAGATCGTGATAGCGAGAGATCGAGACAGGGGCCACGACCGGGCCGTCAATCAGGAGAGAACACCCATGACGTTCGTCGTCACCGAGAACTGCATCAAGTGCAAATACACCGACTGCGTCGAAGTCTGCCCGGTGGACTGTTTCTACGAGGGCCCCAATTTCCTCGTCATTCACCCCGACGAGTGCATCGATTGCGCACTGTGCGAGCCGGAGTGCCCCGCCGAAGCGATCTTCTCGGAAGACGAGCTGCCTGACGGCCAGCAGCAGTTCATCGAGCTCAACGCCGAGCTCGCCGAAGTGTGGCCCAACATCGCCGAGCAGAAGGATCCGCCGGAAGATGCCAAGGAGTGGGATGGCAAGCCCAACAAGATCGAGCTGCTCGAACGCTGATTTGCTATTACGCAAATCAGCGTTCGCCGCCGAAGAACGCAGGAAGGCCGCTCGATGAGCGGCCTTCCTGGTTTATCGGTCTACAGCGATTTTACTGCCCTTTGATCGCCTTCAGGCCCGGATAGGCGGCTTTCTCACCCAGCTCCTGCTCGATCACCAGCAGGCGGTTGTACTTGGCCACACGGTCGGAGCGGCACAGCGAACCGGTCTTGATCTGGCCGGCGGCGGTGCCCACGGCGAGATCGGCGATGGTGGTGTCTTCGGTTTCGCCGCTGCGATGCGAGATCACCGCGGTGAAACCGGCATCCTGGGCCATCCTGATCGCATCCAGGGTCTCGGAGAGCGAGCCGATCTGGTTGAACTTGATCAGAATCGAATTGCCGATCTGCTCGTCGATACCGCGCTTCAGGATCCGGGTGTTGGTGACGAACAGGTCGTCACCGACCAGTTGAATCTTGTCGCCCAGCTTCTCGGTCAGCGCCTTCCAGCCATCCCAGTCCGACTCGTCCATGCCGTCCTCGATGGAGACGATCGGATACTGGTCGCAGAGATCCGCCAGGTAGTCGGTGAAGCCTGCGGCATCGTACTGCTTGCCCTCGCCGGCGAGGTCGTAGGTGCCATCCTTGAAGAATTCGCTGGAGGCGCAGTCAAGTGCCAGGGTGACGTCCTTGCCCAAGTGGTAACCGGCATCGCCGACCGCCTGCTCGATCACCGCCAGGGCCTCGGCGTTGGAGGAGAGGTTCGGCGCGAAACCGCCCTCGTCGCCGACTGACGTGGAGAGCCCTTTGGCGGACAGCACCTTCTTCAGCGAGTGAAAGATCTCGGCGCCCATGCGCAGCGCTTCACGGAAGTTGGGGGCACCGACCGGCTGGACCATGAACTCCTGGATGTCGACGTTGTTGTCGGCATGCTCGCCACCGTTGAGGATGTTCATCATCGGCACCGGCATGGTGTAGCGCCCCGGCTGGCCGTAGAGTTCGGCGATGTGGGCGTAGAGCGGCACGCCCTTCTCCGTTGCCGCCGCCTTGGCCGCGGCCAGCGACACCGCGAGAATCGCGTTGGCGCCGAGACTCGCCTTGTTGTCGGTACCGTCCAGCGCCAGCATGGCGTCGTCGAGGGCGCGCTGGTCGCTGGCATCCATACCCATCAGCCGCTCGCGGATCTTGCCATTGACCGCATCGACGGCCTTCAGCACGCCCTTGCCCAGATAGCGCGACTTGTCGCCGTCGCGCAGCTCCAGCGCTTCACGGGAACCGGTGGAAGCGCCGCTGGGCGCGCAGGCGCTGCCCGTGATGCCGCCACTCAGGGTGACTTGCGCCTGCACGGTGGGGTTGCCGCGGGAATCGAGCACTTCGAGGGCGCGGATATCAACGATCTCAGCCATGTTGCGTTGTCCTGTCGGTTGAAAGCTCTTTTGGTTGATCACTCGGTACATCGAGCGTGAAGCGCCCGGTTCCCGGCGAGGGGGTCCGGGCGCGGTGATTCCATCATGTTAGCAGTTCCGGAGCTTAGCCAGCCCAGGCATCCCAGGTCCAGCCTCTCCAACGACAGCGGGGGATGAATCGCTTCATCCCCCGCCGGGTCATTCGGTCACTCCTGATGGGCCATGCCGTGCTGGCGCTGGCGGCTCGCCTTGTGCTCCAGCGCCGCATTGACGAAGCCGGTGAACAGCGGATGGCCGTCGCGCGGCGTCGAGGTGAACTCCGGGTGGAACTGGCACGCCACGAACCAGGGATGATCCGGCAGCTCGATCATCTCGACCAGCGCCTGGTCGCCGCTCTTGCCGGAGACGACCAGGCCCGCCGCCTCGAGCTGCTCGACGAACTGCTCGTTGACCTCGAAACGGTGGCGGTGACGCTCGGTGATGGTGTCCAGCCCGTAGACTTCGTGCGCCCTGGAACCCGGCTTGAGTCGGCACTCCTGGCCGCCGAGGCGCATGGTGCCGCCCAGGTCGGAAGCCTCGTCGCGCAGTTCGATCTGCCCTTCGGGATTGATCCACTCGGTGATCAGGCCGACCACCGGGTGCTGGGTCTCGCGGGTGAACTCGGTGGAGTTGGCATCCTCCCAGCCCGCCACGTGGCGCGCGAACTCGATCACCGCCACCTGCATGCCGAGGCAGATCCCGAGGTAGGGAATGTCGTTCTCGCGGGCGAAACGGGCGGTCTGGATCTTGCCTTCCACGCCCCGTTCGCCGAAGCCGCCCGGGACCAGAATCGCATCCTTTCCGGCCAGGCGTTCGGTGCCGTGGCGTTCGATCAGTTCCGAATCGATGTACTCGACGTTGACCTTCACCCGCGTCTGGATGCCGGCGTGAATCAGCGCCTCGTTGAGCGACTTGTAGGCATCGAGCAGCTCCATGTACTTGCCGACCATGGCGATGTTGATCGTCTTGAGCGGATTGAGCTTGGCATCGAGCACATGGATCCACTCGGCCAGGTCCGCCTGGGGGGCGTCGAGACGGAACTTGTCGCAGACGATCTCGTCGAGCCCCTGCTCGTGCAGCATCAGCGGAATACGATAGATGGTGTCGGCATCCTGCAGCGGGATGACGGCACGCTCCTCGACGTTGGTGAACAGCGCGATCTTGCGCCGCTCGCTCTCCTCGAGCTCGACCTCGCTGCGGCAGATCAGGATGTCGGGCTGGATCCCGATCGAGCGCAGCTCCTTGACGCTGTGCTGGGTCGGCTTGGTCTTGGTCTCGCCGGCGGTCTTGATGTAGGGCACCAGCGTCAGGTGCATGAACAGGGCGCGATTGGCGCCGACCTCGCTGCGCAGCTGGCGAATCGACTCCAGAAACGGCAGCGATTCGATGTCGCCCACGGTGCCGCCGATCTCCACCAGCGCCACGTCGTAACCTTCCCCACCCTTGACCACACGATGCTTGATCTCGTCGGTGATGTGCGGAATCACCTGCACCGTACCGCCGAGATAGTCACCACGGCGCTCCTTGCGCAGCACGTGCTCGTAGACCCGACCGGTGGTGAAGTTGTTGCTCTGGGTCATCTTGGTGCGGATGAAGCGCTCGTAGTGACCCAGGTCGAGATCGGTTTCCGCGCCATCCTCGGTGACGAACACCTCGCCATGCTGAAACGGGCTCATGGTGCCCGGATCGACGTTGATGTACGGATCCAGCTTGAGGATGGTGACCTTGAGGCCGCGTGCCTCGAGAATCGCAGCCAGCGAAGCGGACGCAATGCCCTTGCCCAGTGAGGACACAACGCCGCCGGTCACGAAGATATATCGTGTCATGGAAAACCTGTCGAA
>NZ_CALFQK010000041.1:0-26846 GCF_937921195.1 uncultured Salinicola sp. | reverse complement strand
ACATCATGCTGAGCGGATCGGCTCCCAACGCTTTCGGCCTGATGCAGTTCGCTTCACTCGGGAGAAGCTGGCGAGAGATTGCGTCGCGTCGGGAACCTTGGGAAATGGCTACCCCCACGGAATCAGGGGAAAAATGCTCGGCTTCGCCCACCTTCTGAAGACGAGGGCAGTATCCTCGCGATGAAGTGTTGGCTACCGAATGATGCCATGAACAGTCGATCGAACATCACTCCGTCGGAAAGGCGCAAATGGCAGAAGTTCGTCCGGGACCTGCTGGTCGAACGCCGCAGGTTCACGAAGAACGTCTGGCTCTCCCACTTCCGGCGTCTGGTCAAGAATGTCACCGCCCAGGCAGACATCCTCATTTCGATTGGCGCTGAACGAGGCCCGGACGCACTGGATCCCCGTGAAATGCTCATCTGGGCATGGACTGTCCTCATGGCGAAACCACCTGAAGACGCTCAGTTCTATCTCCGCATCCCCGAGGAAGGGCCCGGAGGATTGAAGGAGCTCGCCGACGAGTTGCGCGATCGTCGATACGTCTTCGACAAGTTGGATACCGCCCTCGAGTGCCAGATGCGCTGGCTAGGCGCACTGGTGCGCGCGATCGATGCCGATCTTGCCGGCATTCTCTCCCCGAGTGGGTCGATCACGAACTCGGCTGAAGACTGGGAGATGGAGGGCTATCCCTGCTACATCGTCCCGATACGCAGGGGCTATCGCAAGGGAAATGGGAAGGACCGAGCACGAAGGGCAATGCTCTATCACGCGATCCTGCCCAGACAGATTGGGGACCTGGCGGTCGAGCTCGCCTTCGTGCCGGATGTGGAGATCACCGAGGAGCCACGCCGGTGGACATACGGCGCACCGATCTTCGAAGGCGCGACGGTCGATGTGGAGCATGTCGGCGCGGACGGGTTCCGCGTTGCGGATGCTCCTCTGGCGGATGAAGAAGGATGCGTCGCGGGTCACGTGAGGTCCGCTCTCGATGGGCAGTGCGACGCGCTTGTCTGGCCGGAACTCACGGTTCCCAAGGATCGACTGGCACTGATCAGAGCCGAATTGAGGCGGGACCCACTGCGCGATCCGCGCAGGATCGCCATCACCGTGGCGGGGAGCAGGCACGTCGAAGTCGGGGGAAAGTGGTTCAACCGTGCAGAGATTCTCTTCGGGAAAGGGCAACCGCTGGCTTCGTACGACAAGCGAAGGACCTTCGAGGTCGAAGGGCGTTTTGAAAGGATTGATCCGGGGGAAAAGATGCTGGTCCTGGTCACCGAGGATCGCCTGATTGGCGTGGCGATCTGCAAGGATTTCTGCGACGACGTCGACAACGACGCATATCGCTCCCTGAGCCTGGACCTTCTCTTGGTACCGTCCATGGGCAAAGTCAGCACGATCGACGCTCATCTGCGACATGCGAAGGCCCTGCAGAGTCAGCAGGGAACGGTGAGCTTCGTGGTCCAGCAGGTCGACGTCCTGACCGGCACCACCAGGGATGCCAAGGAGCCCCTCGGCTACTCCTTCGCGTCCCCTGGCGGCTCCGGAACCGCATCCTCGCGCAATTCGAGGCAATCGGAACGCTTCAGGCTCCACACCGCAAGGCGATAGAGCTTGCGCCTGACACGAGAAAGGGACACAATCCACTTGTGAAGCGTTTGTGAAGTAATTAATCGATCATCAACCGATCTCATGCAAAGGCAGTCATCATGACCAACGCGACAACCAGCCAACGGTCGAAAACCGTGCTCGGAACTATGCACCTCCCCGTGGACGGCAGGGCGTCCCCGGACGCCGGGTCGCGCCTCGTCCAGTCGATGCGAAACGTTCTCGAATGGCTCGTCGCGAAGGGCGAGAAGAGCCCGCGGCTTGCCGCCATTGATCTTCTCGAAGCGCATCTCGTCGACTTCGAGGCGAACTCGCCGATCACCGATGACCTGCGGCCGTGGCAGCATCTGGCATCGGACCTGTCACTGGCGCTGGAGGGTTCGGATAAGGCGTCGTCCAAGCGCGCGAGGGCACTCGCCGACCGCTTCCGTGCGATCATAACCATGATGTCGCGGAATCCGGTCGACGAACTTGCCATCCGACCGGCCTCCCGACGCGTCCTGGACGCGCTGGTAGCGCTCGGAGGCAGGGCGCCGGTCGAGCGGGTGCGCCAGGCGAGCGGACATTCCGCGACGCATCTGTCGAACATCCTGAAGGCCTTGCGTGGGCACGGGCTCGTATCGGATGAGAGCGACGAGAACGATCGTCGACGCAAGATCCTCGTGCTGACTGCCAAGGGTCGTGCCCTTCACGATGCCGCCAATGCGGGTCGCAGGACTCGTGAGGCCGGACCGACGACCTTTGTCAGCGGAATCCACGTTCTCCGTCGTCCTGAGCAGTCGGCGATGAAACCGAGTACGGTGTACGACCGGCAGCTGTCCGAAGCGTGATGGGTACCGGAGCAAACGCAGGAATGGATCCGGACGAAGGTGGCGTTGCGACCACGGTGGAGATGTCGGATATAATCGCGCTCCACCTGTCGACGGTCACCTCGCTCAGCATCAGTCCGACCTTCTCGGTCGGTACCCTGCCTACCGATGGTTCCAAAACGCTCGTGCCGCTCGCCTCCTGCGTGATGCATGGTGAGTTCGGCGATAAAGAGGGGTCCGAGGCTGTCAGGGTACTCCTGAGCATGGACAACCTCGCTTTTCTGGTAATGCGCCTGGGAGAGGAATGTCGGGAGGCCGTGGAGGCTTTCGAGGAAGTCTCCAAGGGCGATCTCACGCCGCTCGTCGAGCGGATAGAGGCGACGGCCCAATGGTTCGAGGCCGGAGCGGGCTCCCTGCAAGAGGCCGCTGAACTCCTCCAGGGTCTTTCCCAACGGCTCGAAGCGATCGACGCCGGCGGACCCGAAGAAGTGACCCTAGAACCGAACGTAGACGAGATCAAGAAGAAGCGTTCCTCACCCAAGCGGGAGGCAAGGAACAAGACCTAGGATGGTCGAGGACAGATACTGCTCCCCCACGATAATGGACCGTCTTGCATTCCGAGCGGATGGGTTGACTTCACTTTCCGAAGACGACGACTGGCGGGCGGGTTGTGTCGCCTTCATCGAGGCAGAGGGGAAGGTGGCGCTCGTGAGGAAGTCGACCGACGACGCGACCGACTATGACCTCGCCGGTCTGTGGGCGATGCCCGGCGGAATGATCCGCCGTCAGTCGCCGGGCGCGACGCGGGAGGTCGAGAAGGCTGCACGTTCCTCACTCGCATCGCGCGTGGAAGTCGAGGCGGGACTGAAGCTACCCGCTGCCTGGAACACACCCGATCTCGGCCCGATCGTGTCCCGATACCTGCGACGGGGTCGGACGAGATGGACCTTGCTCCTGGCGAGGACCTTCACGATTCAATCGCCGGTCCCGCTCTGTCCTATCGACCGGACCATCTCCGAAGCCCGATGGGCGAGGGTCGCACCGACCTGGGAAACCATCGCGCCCGCCAATCGGCTGGCCTTGGCCCATATCCTGTGGCCTCGTCTGAGCGAGAGTGAAAAAGCCCACGCTCGGGAATGGGTGGAAAAGGCGAAGGTCGAATGTTCGGGCTGGGCGCGTGAGGTCGGACTTCCCATCCCCCCATCTCCATGGGCATCGGTCCAACGACTGCGCGAATGGACCGCGACTTTCATTTGAAGACGCTGTACGCGATCAGGAACCATACGGCGAAGGTTGGCCCATTCCCGCTGCCGGACCCCGGCTTCAATCACTCCACCGACCTCGAACCATTCGCGCGGCGGCCGGGATACCGGTCCCGGTCTGCCGAATGGCCCAATCACTCTGGTCGCCCGCCGCCGGAACGCACGGTGGCAAAGTCCGAACGTTGCGCTAAACCCATGGGATGAGCGTGCTTGTCTTCGCAGCCATGGTCGTGACGGCGGGTCAGACCTTCGAATGCACTCCAGTCGCCGTCTGGGACGGCGACGGCCCGATCTGGTGCGAGGAAGGGCCGCGCATCCGCCTGTCAGGGATCGCCGCTCGCGAGATGGACGGTACCTGTTCGCCAGGACACCCTTGCCCGAGCGCCGATGCAGAGAAAGCGAGGGATGCGCTGGTCCAGCTCGTCGGCGAACCGATCGGTCGTTTGCGCCATGGTCATGTCGCCGTGGACGGTCCCACCATGACGTGCCTCTCCGAAGGCGGCGCGGGTGGCGACAGGACGGCGGCCTGGTGCGTTTCTCCCAAGGGAGGCGATCTTTCCTGTGAGATGGTCAAGAGCGGCCACGCTGCGCAATGGGACCGGTATTGGCGGGGACACGTGTGTCGATGAATGTCCGCCCAACCGCTCCACGCTCACGACCGGCCGGGTGGCTGCGTGTCGAATTCGTCCTGCTGCTGGCGATCCATCTCATCGCCCTGGCTCTCTGCATCGCGAGCGTCATGGGCTTCACTCCCGTGGATGCGCATCCCGGCGGCCTCGCTGCCGATGGCTGCCACAATGATCGCAAGGCAGGTGGACGCCACTGCCATCGAACGGCAACGCCGAAAGAGGGGACGGCCGAACCCCGGCGTTCCGATGTGTACTTCGCCAACTGCTCGGCAGCACGGGCGGCGGGCGCGGCTCCAGTCCGGCGCGGCGAACCGGGCTATGGGCGCCACCTCGATCGTGATGGCGACGGCATCGGATGCGAATAGCCTGGCGAACCTTCCCCGGTTTCATGCAGTCCAAAGCCAGCAAGGGGGCATTCCTCGGACGGTCGCGAATGGCATCATGGACCGGCTGTGCCGCCGTCCCGATCAGATGGCAGGCCGATTGGCCGCACTTCAGGGAAGCGATACGAAGGATTTGCGAGAGGGATGCACCATCTCACGCAGCTCGGCAGGCTGGAGCACTTCGACGTGCTCACCCCACTGATACAGGAACCAGCACATCTCCAAGACGCCGCACGCCTTGAAACGGACGAGGAGCGAGCCGTCACGCTCGCGTTCCAGCGTCTGCGCCGGGTGGAAGATGAAATTCTCCGCGCGCGGCGCCGCGTCGGCATCGAAGCGCCAGACGACGTCGACTACCTCTCCCTCATCGATGTACGAGCCGAACCCCATTTCCGCGTGCTTCTGCAGCTCGAAGCCGGGATCCTGTTCGAAAGTCTCGCCCAGGACCTCGACATCCGAGATGGATTCCACTCGGAAATGCTGCAGCGGAGCCTGAGCGCCCTTCCTCCTGTCCTTCGCCACTAGATACCGTCTCACGCCCAGAAGCATCCCGTACGGTGCTACCGTTCGGATCGACGCCTTTCCCTCCCGATCGCGGTAGCGCATCCTGACGAGGAAAGGGCCCTTGAAAGCCTCGACCAGCGCCGTGTCCGTATCGGAGTCGGTCTGTGTGCGCGGGCCAGGGCGGGCAGCATGCCCGAGGGCCTGCAGGAGGATCTCCTCGTCGACCTCGCTCCGGGCCCTGCCCGTCGTCGGGGCGAGACTCCTCACCTTGGCCCGGAGTTCCCGTAGTAGCGCCGCCTGGTTTGGCAGGTCCAGCCTCTCGAGTTCGGCGATAGCGGTACCCAGTGCCGCCAGTTCCTCGCCACTCGGGGTGAGCAAGGGTGCGACGTGACGTGCCGGTATGAGCCACCGCCGCTGGCGATCCTCGTCATCCAGCGTCTCCACCTGCGGGAAAACCTCCTCCAGAGCGTCCGTCCAGCGCTGTGCGGTGCGGTGCGAACAGGACTGTTCCTGGCGGATGTCCTGCAGGGTCACGCCGCCGCTTCTCGTCGCGAGCATCGCTATCCGGAGCAGATCCTTGGCCTTGACGAGAGTCATGAATACACCATGACATGTTCTGTCACCCTAAGCTAGTACTGGCCAGGCAAGGAGAATACCGATGCAGTCCATCGATGGCAGATTCCGGCTTTCGGCTTCCGATCTCATGCGCTTCAAGGGGTGCAGACATGCGACGACACTCGACCTGCGGCGGCTGGAAGTCGGCGATCTGGAGCCCGACGAAGATGGCGAGGAAGCCGCGCTGCTGCAGGCCCAGGGCGACGCCCACGAGCTAGCCTTCCTGGATCGGTTGAAAGCCGATGGTCGAAACGTCGCGGAGATCGCGACCGAAGGGCGCGCGATCACGGAGTGCGTTGAATCGACGCTCGAAGCGATGCGTTCGGGTGCGGACGTCATCTTCCAGGGCGCGATGCTGGACGGGGGCTGGGGAGGCTACTCGGACTTCCTCGAGAGGGTCGACACCCCTTCGGCGCTGGGCGAATGGTCTTACGAGGTCGTCGACACCAAGCTGAAGCGCAGGCCCGACCCCAAGCATGTGCTCCAACTCTGTCTCTACAGCGACATGCTGGCCGACATGCAGGGGCTAGCGCCGGAACATGCACACCTCGAACTCGGTGACGGTTCGCGTTTCACCGTCCGGTTGGAGGAGGTGTCGTCATATGCACGGCGCTCGCGCCGGATGCTACAGGAGTTCATAGAGACCCGACCCGTCACGGAACCCGAGCCTGTCGCCGCGTGCGCTCTATGCCGGTGGAAGTCGCATTGCGAGGAGGTCTGGCGGGAAGGGGACAGCCTGTCCTTGGTTGCGAATGCGACCCGGCTGCAGCGGGACAAGCTGCGCGAGGCCGGGGTCGGTACCATGACCGAACTCGCGCAGACGACGCAGCGTGTGCCGCGCATGACCGACGAGACATGGGAGCGTCTGCGGACGCAGGCCCGGCTCCAGGTCGCCCGGCGCGCCGGCGGTGCGCCGGACTTCGTTCTGCGCGAAGCGGTCGAGGGGCGCGGTTTCGACCTCCTTCCCGAACCCGACGAGGGCGACCTGTTCTACGATATCGAGGGCGATCCCTATTATCCGGACGGTGGACTGGAATACCTGCACGGCATCTGGATGCTGGAGGACGGAAAATGGGACTTCGTCGATTTCTGGGCACACGACAGGGAGGAGGAAGCAGAGCTCACGCGCGACCTGCTGGATTTCCTGTCCTCCCACATGCGCGCACATCCCAAGGCGCACATCTACCACTACGCCAATTACGAGATCGCCGCCCTGCGGCGTCTCACCTCGCAGCACCGGACCCGCGAGGCGGCGATGGACCAGCTCCAGCGCGAGCGTCGTTTCGTCGATCTCTTCAAGGTCGTGGCGGGAGGCCTGATCGCCTCGGAAAAAGGCTATTCCATCAAGGATCTCGAGGCCTTCTACATGGCGAAGCGCGAAGACGAGGTGGCCACCGCCGGTGCGAGCGTGGTCGCCTACGAGAAGTGGCGCAGGACCGGGCAGAAGGAGATCCTCGACGAGATCCGGGATTACAATCGCACAGACTGCATCTCGACCAAGCTGCTGCGCGACTGGCTGGCGGCGAAAGTGCGTCCCGATGGCCCCTATCCGGTACTCGGCGATACGCCGGGACCGACAGCCGACGAGAAGGTCCGGGCCGAGGAAGATGAAGACGAGGCCCTGCGCGCAAGACTGGAGCCGGTCGCCCAGAGGTACGGCGCGGATGTCGCCACGCTGCTGCTCGACCTCAGCCGCTTTCACCAACGGGAGGACAAGCCGGCCTACTGGGCGATATTCGACCGCCTCGCGCAGGACAGCGAAGACCTGCTCGACGATCTCGAGTGTCTGCAGGGCCTCGAAGCGACCGGCCCCGCGGCACAGGTCAAGCGTTCGTACGAACGCGAGTACCGCTATCCCGAGCAGGAGACCAAGCTCAGGGTCGGCAAGACGCCCTGCATCAAGCCCGCCGCGATGCCCGAGACCATCAACCTGGTGTCCCTTGACGAGGAGACCCGCACGGCCGTCCTGCGCCGATCGACCGCGAAGGGGCCCATGCCGGACCGGTTGGACCTCCTGCCGCCGCGGCCGATCAGGAACGGGATCCTTCGCGAGGCACTCTCTTCAACGACCGACCGCATCATCTCGGCCGACCCGCGTGCCTCGGCCATCATCGATCTGCTTACGAAGGCCCTTCCACGTCTCGATGGAGTCGAGCCGGGCGCCGCTCTCATCGCGGACGGCACGGACCTAGTCGAGGGCACGGTCGATGCCATCGGAGCGATGCGCGACACGGTACTCGCGATCCAGGGTCCTCCCGGCACGGGAAAGACCTATGTCTCGGCGAAGGCGATCGTGGCGCTGGTGGCTTCCGGCCGCCGCGTAGCGGTATCGTCCAACAGCCACCGGGCCATCGGAAACCTCCTGGAGGCCGTGGCCAAGGATGCACAGGAGCGCGGCGTCGCATGCCGCATCGCGCAGAAGGTGTCCGATCCCGCGGACGCGGCCGACCATCCGGCGATCCAGGTGGTGAGGGACAACGAGGCACCCGAGATAGCGCGCTCCGACGTGGTCGGAGCCACCTCCTGGCACTTCGCCCGATATGATGATGCATCTTTCGATCACCTCATGATCGATGAAGCGGGGCAGGTTTCGCTCGCGAACGTGATGGCGATGTCGCGTGCGGCGCGCAACATCGTGCTTGTCGGCGATCCGATGCAGCTGCCGCAGCCGATCCAGGGCGCACATCCGGGGGAGAGCGGGCTGTCGAGCCTGGAGTTCCTGATCGGCGATCATCGCACCGTCCCCGCCGAAAGGGGCATCTTCCTGCCTACCACCCGCCGTCTGCACGACGATGTCTGCGCGTTCATCTCGCAGGCCGTCTACGAGGGACGGCTGGACAACGATGCCGCCGCCTCGGCGCAGAGCATCATGGCAACCGACGGGACCGATCTGGCCGGCGCCAGGATGGTCGCGGTCTCGCATGAGGGGCGCTCGCAGGTCTCGCCGGAAGAGGTCGAGCGCGTACGGCAGGAGATAGAGTCGGTGCTCGGTGCACGATATGTCGACCGGGACGGTGATCCGCATGTCATCGGACGAGGGGACGTGATCGTGGTCGCGCCGTTCAACGCGCAGGTGAACGCGCTCAGAGCAGCGCTCGGCACCGAGGTCCGGGTCGGCACGGTCGATCTCTTCCAGGGGCAGGAGGCCCCTGTCTGCATCGTGTCAATGACCACCTCGGACGGCGAGGAGATCCCCCGGGGCCTCGAGTTCCTCCTCTCGCTCAACCGCATCAACGTGGCCGTATCTCGCGCCAAGATCGCGGCGAGGGTGATCGCGAGCCCCTCGCTGCTCGACGCGCCGGTGCGCACGGTCGAGCAGATGCGGCTCGCCAACACGCTGTGCCTGCTGGACGAGCACGGTCGGAGCTGATCCAACCCTTGGGGGTGACAGGTTCCGACACCCTCGCGTGCGACAAGGGTCATGGCAGGCGAATCGATCAGCCTGCAGGCCAAAGTCACGCAAAGGAGCAGGAACATGGCAGGAAGTCGTTACCGGAGCGCCAAGAGCGGGCGCTACGTCACCAGCAAGCACGGCAAGGCGAGCCCCAGCACGACCGTGCGCGAAGCGGCGGGGAAGAGCGGAAACACCGGCGGCGCCTATCGCAGCGCCATCAGCGGTCGTTTCGTCACCGCCAAGCACGGAAAGAGCAATCCCGGCACCACGGTGCGGGAGAAGTGAGGACGAGCACGGGTAGGCGATACGAGCCGACCCGTGCTCATCGTCAATGGAACAGGAACGGTCATGAAGATGCAGGATGAACACGAACTCGGAGACGTTGGGGCAGGAAAGCAACCGCTCCAGGCGCCCCGGGCACGCAGGCTGATCTTCTGCTTCGACGGTTCCTGGAACAAGCTGGATGCGAGCCAGCATCCGACAAACGTCGTCCTCCTCGCGGAGAGCGTACCACCAATGGACCGGGAGGGGCGTGACCAGATCGTGTTCTACGACGAAGGTGTTGGTACCGCGTCGGACGAGACGTTCCGAGGCGGTGCGTTCGGCAAGGGCCTCGTCGCCAACGTCCAGGAAGCCTACCGCTTCCTCATCTTCAACTACCGCCCGGGCGACGAGATCTTCGTCTTCGGCTTCAGCCGCGGCGCCTTCACGGCGCGAACCTTCATCGGTTTCATCAAGTGCACCGGGATCATATCGGTCGCCGACGCCTCGCAGATCAGAAGGGCCTGGGAACTCTACCGGCTCCACGCCGACCGCGATTCCGACGAGCTCGAGGAGCTCCTCGAATTCCGCCGTCGGCACTGTCCGACTTCGTGCGTGTCCGCGTCCGAACTCGCCTGGCGCCGCCGGGACGACCCGACGGCAGAGCCCGAAATGGTGAAGGTGCGGTACTGCGGAGTGTGGGACACGGTGGGGTCGCTCGGCTGGAAGGCCGTGGCCGCCACCTTCGATCGGAACACGGACAAGCGCTATTCGGACCACGATACCCAGCTGTCCGACCTGGTCGAGGCGGGCAGGCATGCCGTGGCGATCGACGAGCGCCGCGTCCATTTCATGCCCACCCTGTGGCGCAACGTCCGCGAGCTCAACGTGGCGGCCGGGTACGACCCTTATTCGGACGGTGCTCCCTACCAGCAGAAGTGGTTCGCGGGCGACCACGGCTCGATCGGCGGCGGCGGACCTGAACGCGGGCTTTCGAACGCGGCACTCCACTGGGTCCTGGCGGGTGCCGTGGAGATGGGACTGGAAGTGGACCTCGAAGGTCGCTCCCAGCTCGACGACATCCGCTACCGTGCGGATGCACCTCTCACCAATACGCCGGAACCGTTGGACGAGGAGGGATTCTCTCTCCGCGGATCGGTCGGCAGAGCGTTCGCCACGATCAAGGGCCGATTGCTCACGGCGAACCGCAGCGGGCCGGCCGAGGCCGATGACATCCACCCTTCCGCGCTTCGCCGATGGTTCATGCCCGGCTCGGAACTCGGCGATGGGCGATACCGTCCGGCACCCCTCGCACATCTGGAACCGGAGATCGAAGCGCAGCGGCACCTGTTCGATCCGCCGGACAAGGACGACCTGCCGACCTACGTCGTCGCGGCGGGCGAGAGCCTGTGGCGCATAGCGCGCAGGATCCTGCGCGACCCGGACCGCAAGGACGAGATATTCGCACTCAATCGAGACCTGCTCGATCATCCGGACGACATCTTCCCGGGAGATGTACTGAGGATGCCCAGGGACGCCGCTGTCCTTTCGTCCGAGGTGTCCGGCGAACGCGCTGCCGGCGAGGCGAATGTGGGTGCGATCGGCGGGTGACAGTCCGTTCCAATGGAGGCAGCGCGAAGCACTCGACCTGAGCCTCGGGTCCGCCCCGCTCCTGTGCGTGCGGCATCTGCGGCAGCACGATCTCGACGCACGCCGAAAAGATTCTCTCTCTCTGATCAACGGCAACTGGAATCCCAAGGAGATGAACCGGCGCCTTCCGCTCCCGGCCCGCGACCGCGGGTCCTATCGGAATCCGCGTTCGATCGTATCCAAGAGCGTTCCTTCCCTCTGTATCGCGAACCAATGCCAAATGCATGGACTGAGACCAATTCCGGTCGTGTTCTCATAACTGATCCAAAAAGCCTTGCGTCAAATACTTTAAAGTAGTATATGCCTCGGGTCAGGAGGGGCCAATGCATAGGGACAACCGATCAAGGACCACGCGCGCGCGCCGAGCGGCAGTCGAGCTGATCCTTCGGGACGAGCAGCACCGAACCGCCAACGAGCTGTCATCGGCACTTGCCGCGTTGAAGCTGACCGTCCGGGACCACGGTGCAGGTGCGCTCCCCCTCGTGGACAGCGCCATCGAGCGACTGGAGGGTTTCGTCGCGGTACGCCGCATCCTCGCCAATCCGGAAGAGCACGGATGCGACATCGTCGAGTGCCTGCGCGACCTGGCCATCGCCATGGAGAGAGGCCGACCTATACCCGGAGGACTCGTCTTCACGACAAGCACGCTCACGGTGCGGCTGGTGCCGGATCTCGCGCGTACCGTACTCAGGATCGCTCACGAGATGCTCACGAACACCATGAAGCACGGGTCCGGACCCGGAGAGGTCGTCCTCTCCCTCCGCTTCACGCGTCGATCCGTCCTGATACGCTGCGAGAACTCGAGCCGAGCCCCCCGAGAAACGCGTTCCGAAGGCGCAGGTCTTCGCATCATGCGCGCACTTTGCGCGGAGCGTGGCGGCGCATTCAGCTGCACCCGCGGGGCCGATACCTTCCATGCCCTTGCACGGTTGCCGCGCCTACCGCGGCCCGATGTCTGAGGGTCAATCCTCGAGCGGATCGCGCCGCACGTAGCCCCTGTTGCGTAGCTCGACGCCCGAGCAGTCGACCTCCTCGACGAGCGAAGCGAGCGTCACGTCAAGCGCGACCGCGAGCCTCGCCATCGTCCTCAGGTTCGGCACCGCCCTGCCGGCCTCCAGCCGCCAGACATGGGCCTGCGACATCCCGACCCTGCGCCCGAGCTCGGTGCCCTCAAGTCCAGCGGCCTCGCGCAACGTGGCAAGACGCCTGCCGAAGGAGAGGGCCAGGCTATCTTCTTCGGATGCATCGAGCTCTTTCGCCATCCTGCAATCCTACCACCGCCAAGAGCGCGGCTGCAACGCCCCCGCCCACAATAGCCACTATCATCGCCCGCCCTGTCGCGCGCCGGATGCGCGCGGCGACCGGTCGCCCGGCCACGATCGGCTGTCTCCTCCGTGGGCATTCCGCTCAGTTCCTCGAATATGAATGGAAAAGGATCATACCATGTCCGCAAGCAGCGAACAGCGAACCCCATGGTTCGTCGAGCCGACGAAGCCGCTCGGAAGGATCGCGGTGTTCGACCTCGAAACACGCGACGATCCGCTCATCGTCGGTCTCGGTTCGAGCCCCAAGGCGGCGCGCCCCTTCGTCCAGCGCATCGCCAGCTTCTCCTCCCTCGTCGTGACCGAACCTTCGATCGGGCACTGGGAAATCGAGGGACTCACGACCCACCATGGCGAGGAGACCGAGATCCTCGAGGCGATCGACCGTGCCTTCGCATCCAAGCCGACGCTCGTGACATACAATGGTACTCGCCATGACCTGCCCGTCATACGCAGGCGGATAATGCGGCACCGGCGCTACAAGCTCGACGCAGCGCTCGGCGCCATGCACCTCCCGCACCTCGACCTCCTCACGTTCCCGCGCGTGCCGGCGGGCGGGGACCGCGGAAGCCTGCAGGATCGGTGCGCCGGACTCGGGATCGACGCCAAGACCTATCTCGACGGCCTCGACGGGCGCTCGCGCATGGTGCTCAAAGGCGAGGTCGATGCCGTCGCGACCTTCCTCCTGCTCATCCACGAGCTGGCCGCCCTGCGAATCGATGGCAGGGTCTGGGCAGCTGGAATGAGGGCGTTGGAGGTGGCGGGGCGGGGCGAATGGGCCGGGAAAGGGCACTTGAGCACGCTCGTCGCGGGCGGGATGCGCAGGCGCGACTTGCGGGGAAAGCCATCCTGAAAACTATAGTTGACGATCTGCAAGTGTTCAGCTTATAAGCGGGTTTGAGGCTAATTAAGTAGCGCGGAGACGACTATAGAGTTTATATAGGATGGTTTGATAAGGGTAAACAGTTTTACCTCAAACAGCTTATCTACTATAGATTCTACATACGGCTCAAAAGTTTGATCTTGAAGCCTAGGTATGGTTTCCGGTATGTTCCCTTTATGGATCATGCCGCGCAACTTCCCCTGCGTCTCTTTCCCGACGAGATCGATGAGGCCGGGGTCTCTCGATTCCACGTTTTCAATGATGGCACGATCTGCTCGCCGGGTGGAGTTCTGAGAAGGCTCAGCGAGATCCTCAGAAATGACGTGGCCAACATGTCCGCGCAAACCTGGAAGAAGTTCAGGCTGCCGCTGCGGATCCTGCTCAACATGCAGCTTGAACCCGGAGAAGATTGGCATGCGATCTGGACCGAGGGAGAGAACGCCTCCACGAGACGCCAACTGAAGTTCCTTGAGGCTCGGGGACACTCGCCGGGCATCAAGCGCCCGGTCGATGGCGCGCGCATGCTCTCTCACCCGTCGCCCCAGTACGGCAACTTCGACAGGCTGGCGCTCCATTTCCTGTATGACCGACTAGAGCAGGCCGGTCTCTCGCAGCGCAACTTCACTCTGCTGACGTTCTTTGCCGACGGGGACATCGAACAGCGGATCGAATACATCTCCCTGATGAAGGAGCAGGACCGCAGATCGGACCACATCGGGCGGCGGTTCCTCGCGCCGAAGACGCAAACCAGGATATCTATCCCCGTCGATCCCATGGCGTGCGCTGCGACCCTTATCAGCGACCTCGAACTCGCCGGTGCGCCGGACATAATCATGCACGCGAACATCGTTCTGCGCCTCAATGGAAAACGCCCGATGTCCGTGCTCCACGCCAATGCCCACGGTTGGATCATCAAGGGGCGAGAGGACCGTGTGGGTTGCCGCAACAAGCGCCGCGGTAAGGATGTCACAAAAGCCCAGTTCGTGATGCCGCTGCATGTGCGCGAAAGCCTCATCGCCAGGCTCTCGGCCGAACGATCGCCCATCGATCCCGGGCGCTCACTCCTGGAGGAGATAGGGCTGAAGGCCGAGGACCTCGCCGGTCCGGACCGAGACACGGCTCAGGCCGCGAAGCGCTTTCTCGAGAGGGTGGCGATCTTCCCGAGGCCGAGCGCGGGAACCAGCGTTGACGCCTTCCTTACCTACGATGGTTTCCGCTACTGGACGATAAAAGGGCGTAGGCTGAGGCAGGCTGCAGGTGGCTACAAGCCCACCCTATTCAACGACGGGCGACGCGAACCCACGCTGAGGGACTACCGGAGGGCTTCGATAACCCGTCAGGTCCTCGATCTCTTCGCACGCACCACGAAAGGCTCGAAGGAGCGGGAGGATGGCCTCAAGGAGATCGCGACGAAGCACGACCAGAGCACGGACCAGAGCGAAGCCTACGCCGCTTGGGCCTACCAGTGGGAGGCCGAGCAGGAAGCGCTCGATGACTACGCTGCGGAGCGGGCTGCAATGGATGCACACGAACGAGCCGTCCTCGTGCCGGATTCGCTCCCTGCCCGTAACAGCCTTGCTGAAAGCTTCGCGCGCCTGTCCTCACGGCCGCGAGATCTCACCGAATGACCGCGACGCTTCCCATCGAACACCCGGACACGTTGAAGTTGTGCTGCAAGGCCGCAGGATCGAGGCTCGGCATCCGTAGCTGGCAGCTAATGCGGGTGGCGTATTACGGCGGAGTCGAGGTCGAATGGATCAGCAAACAATGGAAGATGTCGATCGATCCCACCTGGAAGGATGGAAGCGACCTCTACGATGCGTATGTCGCCCGTATCGTCGAATGGGATTTCGAAACCTCCTACGCTCACCGGCGCGTCCGGCTCGCGGCAGGGGTCCCCCAAGAACACCCGTGGCCGGAAGGCCTCGACGATTTCGTCTTGCGGGAAAGAGGCGCGGCCGGCTTGAGATCTGGCGAACTGCTGGCATACTATCCGACGAGCGTGGATCGCGACTTCCACGTGCGCAGGCTAACGCAACGCCTGTTTGCCAAGTTCGACCAGCCACGCGGTGCCAAGAACCGTGTCGACTGCGACATTCGCGCAATGCTCTTGCGCTACCCGGAACTCGCTCTGCCGGACACATGCGCGACGGATTGCGAAATGGAACAACCCTCGCCGACCTGGCTGGGTAGGGCCATGCAATGCGGTAGTGTCGCGGAACTGGCATGCGCCGCGCAGATCATCGCGTCGGAAGGAAAGAGATTACGACACAGGTCCATCGGAAGGGGGTTCGAGATCCTGGCCGACAAGATCGACGCGATGGGTCCGAAGGGGGAACTGGAGCCTGATCAATTGGTCGAAGCGTTGCTGGCCTTGCTTGACGATGCCGCGAAATACAAGAGCCTCGCCAGGACACGGACCGACGGCGTCCGTTCAGTCCTCAGCGCCCTCAGGGGGCTCTCGATCTATCGGATGGCCCACCCCGGACAACTGGAGCGCCTCGCTCCCCTCTTCTCGAGAGCCGTCCACCAGAACACCCCGCTTCGTGACAAGGTACGCAGGCTCGATCACGCCGTTCGCGGGAAAGACAGGGAAAAGAGGAAGCGGGACGCAAGGGAAGTCACAGATCGTTTCGAACAGTTCCGCGAGACCGTCGCTGTGCGGGCGCTCGAAGCGAGAGCGTGCGGCGCGCAGCTCGCACAGGCGAGGGAAAAGGCGAGCGAGCACTTCGCACATTTCGACGCAGGCGAGCGCATGGAACCCTTTTACGAAGTCTTCACCGCGCTCCCGGTCTTCGACGAACAGGGCCTCCCCATTGCAGGCGCCCGACAGCTGGCCTCCTGGCGTCTCTGGCGCGAGGGCGACCTGTGGAGGTCCATCGATCCACGCGAGGACATATGTCCGAACTGGTCCGGCCTCGACCGGGAGGACATGCAGGCTCTGGGACGCTCCGCAAAAGTGCATACGGGCCTCTTTCAAGCCATCAAAGCGCATGGTTCCGCGACGCGCATCGTCACCGAATTCATCGGATGCATAGCCGATATCGGTGGACGGACGAGCGAGCCCCACCTGATCAAGCAGTACCGGACCGGCATATTGTCGACGCCGACAGAAAGCCCGCCCCAGATCCAGCGCGAGAGATGCGAATACATGAGGGACAACAACATCCCCATGGTGAGCGTCGCCCTCCAACCCTGCGGCTATGGATATGGAGGCTTCTCCATCGCGCGCTGGGCGCGCCAGGTCGGTCGCTGCGTCGTGCCTGTCGACGACGCCGTCATGGGCACCCGGTTCGCCCATTGCTTCATCGGGGTGGTCACGGATTGCCTTGCAAGGCGCATGGAGGTCTTCCAAATCGCCCAGACCGACGAGTGCATCCGTCACGATCTCGGTGCTTCGGCCTCTCTTCCCGGCTTCAAGGCGGTTCCGAAGGGACGCACCCAGCCCGAGGGCTACGTCCTGTCCGAGATGACGTGCGAAACCGTCCTCGGCCTAGCCGAGGATGTCGCGAAGGCCTGCGGACACACTGACGGTTGGCTTCGCGATGTCGATGCAAACGACTGCCTGCCACCGCGAATCGCGAGGCGAGCTCCATACGTGTTCCAGTGGGACGGAAAACCGTTGGCCTCGATGACGGTCGCGTACCTCGTCGCGCTCCTGTCAGCTGGATTCGGAAAGGTGACCCCCCATATCCTGCGCCACGCAGCCTCCAACAACATGATGAGAAGAGGTGTGCACGCCAGAGCAGTCCAGGCCAAGCTCAAGCACCATTCGGAGGTAATGAGCGACTACTACCGCATGCCAACCGCAATACAGGTCCAGCAGGACCTCGAAAAGACCGATGAAGAACAGCGGATCCTCGTGCGCGAGACATCGGCCCGCTTGTCGCGGATCGGGGCTTCGAGACGTGAGGGGAAGGGAGGGGAGCCGTGAGCGGCATCCAGGACAAGGCCGGGGTCTCCTACCGGCCGGGGCCGCCCAAGGGACAGGAGCCCATCGTCGAGGGCACTGGACTGACCCGGCGGCAACTCGCGCTGAAGATCGGCATGGAAATCGTCGATCGCCGCGAGAAGCCCACGATCCGGGCGGTGAACAAGGCGGAACCCCGGCTCACCCTCGGCTGGCTCAATGCCAACAGCAAGGTCCTCCAGCCATGCCGTGCTCGATGGACGGGAGAGCGCCCGACCGAACCCGAGGATGAGAATATCCTCTCGCTGGATCGCGCGCGCGCCGAAAGGGCGATCGCCGAACTGCGGGAGGAGAAGGAGCGGCATGATGCGACGCGCGAGAAGTTGCGGGAAGCGAACGTGATCATCTCCAGGCTGCTCAAGGGGTTCGCCGATGACATGCCCGTAGAGGACAGATCGGGAGGCTGAGTACCTTCTAGCTGCGACGAACAAGCTGGGCGGCGATGTCCGAGAGAAACGCCCCGTCGGATGCCCCGAACACCCTACGGCGCACCGCACGGTCGCAGACGGAATCAATGTCGAGCAGGAACTTGTGCCGTCGCCGTGCTAGGGTGTCCTCGGTTCGCCATACACTGCCCACGTCCCGTGCGGGCAGGTCGCCGGGCGAACAGCCCAGTATGTCCAGATGGAGGTATCGGTGGCGCCCGCTCGACAGGCACTCCAACCTCAGCTCGCGCAGATGCGCATCCTCCGCCTCGGCGGTCACCCTCCGCCAGAAGGCATCATCCGGACTTCCCGAGATCTGCCGGAGCAGGCACGAACCTCCCGGCGAAGGGGGTAGCCGCCACCAGCACCGGACACGGTCCCAACGTCTCGCACCAATGGGCGACACGTCCGACCTCTCAATCGGCGAGGACATCGTGAAGGATGCGCAGGTGGTCCCTCACCCGCCGCACACCTGACAGGCCCCCCGTGGCCAGATCCAGTGGCGTGGCGCCACCGAAGGTCTCGCCGTGATGGCGCAGCCAGTCCGCTCCCCGCCCGACACCGAACACATCGGTCACGAGCATCAGCATCTCGTCGACGATCCGCAGCCGCGTCTCGGTCGCCTTTGCAGACGTTCCGAAGCCCGCGTCGAGCATGGCATCGGTCCTCTCCTCGCCGATACCGAGCGACGCGCAACGCGCTTCCACCCGGGACCGCAGGTATCCCAATTCGTCGAATTGCATCATCAGCAGCATCCCCCTGCTTTCCCCCTCGACAGATAAGCAAAACGACACTACTTTAAAGTAGTTCCCGCAAAATGTCGGGGGCCGCTTTCTCCTGGAGGAATGCGGATGGTCCCCGCCATTCGAGGCGCGGGCTCGTCAGTTGCGCTCGCTGCACCGAAGTGCAGCCGCGGCTGGCCAGTTCAGACGATCCCGGGAGCACCGGAGGGAAGGAGACGATGATGAGGTATGGATTGACGACGGACGCGGCTGACCCGGCCCACACGCAGGTGTTCGAGACCGTCGATGAATTGAAGGCTTCGCTGGACGAGTCGGCAGTCGGCTATCAGGCAGAAGTGCTGGTCGAGATCGTGAGCGGTGGGCGCACGGTCGCGTCATCGCTCGCGATGAAGGCCGACGTGCTCGTCTGGGATCCTCGCTGCTCGTTCCTCCCGAGACCGGCGGCCTGAGACCCGTCAGCGCCGCCGAAGGTGCAGCGGAAGGTATTTCGCGACTAGTCTGCGCGCGGATCCCACCGGAAGCCCGGCCGGGTCCCCGTCCAGTGTATGGAGGAACCGGTTCCTGTTTCTCCTCAGCGTGGAAAACTCCCGGAGGTCGGCATCGGCATGCTCCGGATCGAGTGCGCCCGCGACGATGGCGAACTTGTCGTCGAGACGGAACCTGCCCTTCATCACTTGGCGGATCCGCGCCAGGGCGAACCCGGACCCGTCGCCTGGAACCTGCGCCAGTCGCTTCGCCCACTCCTCCTCATGGATCGGGAACGTCGCCGTGACGAAGGCCTCCAGAGCCGTCCACGCGGTCATGAAGGCGTGCAGCGGATCGCCATCGGCCGCATGGGAGGCTGACAGTAGGCGCGGAACATGCCGCAGGTTGTCAGGTGCAGCGGCCAGCGCGCGCGCGATCTGCGCCGCTTCGTCGGCCTGCTCCGCGTCGAGACGCGCCCTGACCGACATCGAAGCGGAGACCTTGGCATCGAGGAGATAGGTCACGCACGCCTCATCGGCTTCGAATGCGTAGGCGACCGTCCCGACGGTCCGCGAGCCCTGCAGCACTCCGTCGAAACCCGCCAGGACCAGCACGGCGGCCGCCAGGTCCGCCGTCGCGTCCAGTCTCGCCATCGTCCGCTCGAAGGGGGCGTCATCGAGCGTCACACGGTGATCCCCCAATTCGACGGCCTGCCCCAGAGCCGCCGGTTCCCTCTCGAAGGCTTCGAGGCAGAGCAGGACCCCATGACCTGGCTCGCCCAGCAATTCGCGGCTCTGCGCCTCCAACTCGCCCAGCCATTGTGCCACCGTCCGGCCATCGCGGCTTGCTCCACCCAAGCGCTGTGCCATGAAGATACCGATGGCATGCCTGCGAACGACATGCTCCCAGCCCGGAGCGTCCCCGTCGACAAGCGTCGCGCGGCGCAGGGGCTCGTCGAGCAGCGTGATCGGTCCCGTCGCGGGAAGCGACGTAAGGGACGGGACCCGGGTAATCCGAATGCATCGCAATTCCATCTCAGTCACGGTCGCCCGGATGCTCGTCATCGCTACGCGGTCCGAGCTCCTCCATCCCCGTCCATGGCGGTACCTCGGGGACGAGATTCCGATCGCGGTAGCGTCCTGCAGCCAGCTGGCGACGGAACCCGGGGAGGAACTCGAGCATCCGCGGAGTGGCCGCTGCGGACGCGACCACGAGCCAACCGTCGGAGGTCGATTCCTCGTAACCGTAGACCCCTAGCAGGCTGCGGTTCCCTTCCTGCCAGCGTATGCTCTCCACCATGGTCTCGCCCTCTGCGTCGATCCAGCGGAAGAGACCCTCGTCCGCCAGGCGCCAGCCAAGCGACGTCGCGAGCACGGGGTTCACCGCCAGGAAGTTCCCATCGGTGAAGTAGGGATCACCGACCAGCGTCGGGAAGGGGGCCCCGGGCGGGATCCGGACGGCCGGATAGTCGGTCGCGAAGGCATCCCTGCGATAGTGGAACCAGTCCATGTCGAGCGCATCCGGTCGTCCCAGCGGGAATCCCGGATGCACGATCTGCGAAGCGCGTACTTCGCTCGTACGCGAATGGTCGATGCTCTGCGTGGTCGTGAACTCGGCGAGGACCAGCCCTCCGTCCGGTGTCGTGCGGGTCAGCATGGAAGCGGCCGCCGAGGCGCCGGCCAGCCATTCCTCCATCGGATGAGCGCCGAGTTCGTCGGCGGCCGGGAGTGCGACCCACTCCGGCCGCGCAACCGGTTCGCATAGGTCGAGGACCGGATCGACGGTGAGCAGGAAACGGTCGAGATATGCCAATGGCCACGAAAGCACGTCGGCGTCCGTCAGCTCCGTCACCAATCGGGAAAAGGCCCTGTGCGCAGCCAACGAGCGCGGTCGCCGGAAGGTGATCTGCAGTCCGATCGCCTTGAGACGATGGCGTAGCTCGTTCTCGGCTGAAAAGGACCATTCCTCCTGCGGGGTGATCTGGCCCATCAGGCTGGCGAACCTCTGAGCGAGGTTCTCGTGGGGTATGTCGGCCTCCTCCCCGATCCGCTTCAGCGCAGACCTGAAGAGGCTGGAGAGATCCATCGGATCCGTGGTGTCGGGAAGAGGATCCCCCGCTGCCAGACCGTCGCCTCTGAGCGAGCGCTCCGGCATGACCGCTTCCGGCAGGCTCAGCCGGTAGATGGGCGGGAGTTCGGTCGGTTCCGGAGGATCGGGAAGGGACGAGCCCAGTCTGGCAAGCAGCCGCAGGATCATCGCCCGTGCGGTCGCCGAGGGGGGCCAGGCGAGCTCGCGCAAACGATCAGTGTAGCTGGCCACGAAGGCCTGATCGATCTCGACGATGCAGGCGAGCAGATCCAATGCCCGGTTCACCTCGAAATCGTCCCCGGCGAGCAGGGCAACGATCGACGCCTCGACCTCGCTGACGCGACATCCGATCCTCACGAGGTCGACTATGCCCCTGCGCGCCTCCGAAGCGACGGCGAGGATGGGACTCGCGAGATCCGAGAAGAGGAGATGCAGCAGCGCAGAAGCGGCGTCCTCGTGATCGGAGGGGGCCGCAACGGGCGGCTCCTCCTCGTTCTCGATTACCTCGGCGAGCTGGCCGAAGTGTTCGGCGAACTCGGGCCAGAGCCGTGCGACCGGTACAGGATCGAAGAGTATCTCCAGGATGGGATCGAAAGAGAAGAGCAGGTCGCGAGCGGCGAGGCCGGCGATGAAGTCCTCGGCGAACAGTCTCGAGGCTTCGCGGCGTCCTTCCGGACCCCTGCATTCGACCAGGGATCGCGCATAGCGCAGGCGCGATCCGCCATCATAGCGGCGAACCCATCCGTAGCGCTCCGAACCTGCGAGCATCTCTTCGTGCAGGTCGTCCATGAGGGCACCGGCACCGATCCGTGATGCCCCGAGTGCAAGGACCTGCCTCGCCGCATTGTCACCGCCGAGCCTCGCGACCTGATCCCTGATCGCACCGAGCTGACGGGCATCGCGGACGCTCGGCACCACCCCCGCGAGAAGGTCTTCCCAATCCACGCCGTCGGCCTTCGCCGCCCGCATGAGGAGAGCGATGAAGTCATCGGGACCGCCCGAGGAGGCCGTGACCTCCTCCCGGGCGATGGAGGTCCCATCTTCGCCCACGAGACCCCGATGGGCCGATCGCGTCCTCTCCGCCATCTCGCCAGCGCTGCCTGCGGTGGTCAGACCGAGTGCGGGCGCCCAGCTCGCGCGGTTGCCGGGTGTGCTCTTCAGGTCTGCTGCACGTGCGAGGGCCTGCCAGGGCGCGCCGTCCGAGGCCGGAGGGCCCTCGTCACGGATATGCGCCACGGCCTCGATCAGCTTCGGCGCCACGCTTGCCTCGAACGGCACGATGCTGCGTGCGATCACCAGGAGGGCGAGATCGGTCGGTCCGTCCCCTCGCGTAATGATGCCGTGGACGAGGCCGGCATAGGCGTGGCTGCGTTCGGCAGCGCCTTCCTGGAGGAGCCATGCCACCACGTCGGACGCCCAGGCCGGATCGATCGCCGCTGCCGCGGAGACGAGCTCCACCGTCTGACCCCTTACGTCATGACCTCGAGACAGACGCTCCTGGCAAGGCAATGCAGAGATGAGGGGCAACAAGGCGCGACGGCCCTCGTCGGCATCGACGGTCCGGGAGTATCGCGTCGCCCACCTGCTCCATCGCAGCATTTGACTGTCGTCGGAATGATAGATGCCGAACGATGTCGTCATCATGCGGTCCCGGAGCTGGAGGGCCCGCTCCCGGTCTCCGATATCGAGTCTCGCCCGCACGAGCGCGGCGAGTTCGCCGATGCGCTCGTGCAGCTCCGTCTCGAAGTCGATCTGTGTCTCGACCTCGTCCAGGATGCGTCGGGTCCTGTCCCGATTCCGGTCAAGGCGATAGGCGGACATGGCGACCGCGATCTGCCATTCCGCCTGCCAGCCGGGCCTCATGGACTGCCCGGGGCGAGCGAAGTCGCCCTCCAGGAAGGTCATCACCTCGTCGAAAGCCTGCTGACCCTGCGCCCAGGCCGCCTTCAGAACGTTCTCGAAATAGGCGGGTGCTCGTCGCTGGATCGCGTACCAGTCACGCCAGTCGTTCGTCTCCGAGAATGATCGCTGGAAGACGGTCAGGGGTGCCCGAAGCTCGCGCAGGACGGAAGAGGGCGGTGATCGCCGTCCACCGAGAGCCGCGCCCCATATCGTTCCGACCACGACAAGCATCCGCTGGAAGAGCACCAGGCCCCGCTCGCGAGGCGATTCCGCGTTCGGGACGGCCTCCACGGCATCCATGGGATTCGCGTCCCGAGCTCGATTGCGAGCCTGTACCAGGAGCGCCGTCCCGGGTCCGAGTGTATCCTCCTTGCCTCGATCGAACGAGCCAATGCGAAGGGGATCCGCGGCGAAGCGCATGAACGCCCGTCCCTCCTCCGGGTCATCATGCAGCCGGTAGGCCAGATCGGCCAGGAAGACGGCGTCCCGAGGCGATGGATCATCGATCCTCAGACGCTCGAAGGCGGATCGCGCGGCCTCGACCGGGGCGCCCCTTGCGATCAGGGATCGGACGATGGCCACGTCCAGCCTCGCCAGGTCGATCAGCGATACCTGCTCGCCCAGCGTGCCGAGTTCTGTCCTGACATCCTCGGCGAGCTGGAACTCCCCGAGGTGCGCGAGCTCGATACCCAGGATACGCAAAGCACGGGCCCGGGCCCGGATCGCCATCGTGTCATCGTCGTCCGCGCTGATGGGTGCGAAATCCGACGCGTGAGTGTCGATCCGGATGCCTCGCAGTGCATCGAAGATGTCTCCCAGCGATCGGAACCGCCAAGCGACCCTCACCCATGCGTCAAGCTGGTCGGACTGCAGGGAGGCATCGATCCCGCCGAAAGCGTTGAGCAGGTCCAGGGGCTCCGCCGCATCGAAAACTCTGCGGGCCAGGACATCGTCGCCGCCGCCGATCATGTCCGGCACATGCGTCAGGGCCGTGACAGGAGGCACGCGGAGCAGGTTACCCTCGAACAGTATATCCGCCATCTCCTCGCGAGGCGCGAGCCGGAGGAGCAGTCCGGGAAGATCGACGTCGGTCAGCGCCTCGCGCCTCTCCGTAAGTTCCTGGGTCACCAGGACAGCACGGACGACCGCGATCCAGTCGTCGCTGCGCGAAGCCGCCGCGACACATCCGTCGATGTCTTCGAGGATCGCATCGACGGGGCGCAGATCGAAGAACTGTCGCCGGAAGTAGTCCTGCGTGAAGAGCTCCAGAACCCCCGCGTCGTCGCCCGCCTGCAGGAGATGATGGACGCGCTCCCAGCTGAACGGATCGGTGGCCGGCGCGCGCGCGGCGACCCCGGCCAGGGTACGGTGCCGCGATCGATCGAGGTCGACATCGTGGTCGCCGAACGCGTCCTTCCCGGTCTCCACGAGCAGGAACTGGCGGAAGCTGTTGTGGAAGAACGCCCAGCGGTCAGGCGTCTCGCGTTCGAAGAAATGCGACGCGCCGGCGACGAAGCGGCCCAGGGTCTCCGGATCCGAAAGGCTTCGAAGCAGCTCCTTGTGCGCCGGACCTCGCAGACGGCAGAGAAGCGCGAGGAGATCGACCAGCTGCGTATCGCCGGAGACGGTGTCCCAGTATACCCGGTACTCCTGCTCGATGTCGCCTGCATAGGAGGCCGAGCGATCCAACACGTCCGCTATGTCCTCGGCCGACGACAGCTCGATCAGGCGCCGCAGCAGGTATGAGAGTGCCAGCGGATGTCCGCCGCTCACCTCGCAGACCCGGTCGACGGTTCCGGTCGTGACGAGATCCTCGCCGAGCACGCTCATGACTATCGAGTGGACGTCCGAGCGTTCCAGGCGGCTCATCGTCAGGGTCCGACCCGGTTCGTCCAACTGGGCCCGGATCGGTCGCATCGCCGGAGAGCTCGAACCCAGGCCGACACGCTGCGTTCCGAGCACGAACAGAACGCCTTCGGGAATCGAAGAAGGGTTGGGTAGTTCCTCCATCAGCGAACGCGATGGATCCTGTTCGCGTTCGATGTGATCGAGACCATCCACGAGGACGATGGTCTTCACACCCGTCCTCTGCCAGTCGTCATGCAACCGCGCGAGGATCGAGCCGAGACGTTCCCGCAGTTCCGCCATAGTCGCGGGGCGGGAAGCAAGATCGCGCCCCCGGGCGCCGAGTTGATCTTCCAGCGATATGCACAGATCGTGGAGGAAGGCTTCCGCCTCGCCGCGATCCTGACTTACGTCCCCGCGCACGAAGGCATAGTACCGCGCGATACGCACGCCCGTGCGGTAGCGGAGCATCTGGGTGAGGGTCGTGGATTTGCCGGAACCGGGCGAGCCGACAAGTGCGACATAACCGGAATCGAAGGCGGCGAAAGCATCCTCCAACTGCTCGATCGTGGAGCGCACCGGGCGGTAGAGCTTCTCGTCAACCGGGAATTCATGTCTGAAACGGAATTCGAAGCGCCGCGACCAGCCCAGTGCCTCGAGCAGTTCGTCGCGCGACAGTTCGACGACGTTGGCCTCCGACGCCACCGTGCGTTGGATGACCGCCGCGATCGCCTCGACATCCTCCCTCCTCCGGGCGATGACCCGGCCGGGTCCGTCGAGTTGCAGCTCGTATCCCAGATCGAGATGGCAGGCCGCGAGGAACCGATCCAGCTCGTCCCCTTCGAGGCCGGTCGCTTCCAAGATCCTGTCGATTGGCGCACGCCATTCCTCCACGAAGGCCGGGGCCGGGTCTGCGGTCCACTGCGAACGGTGCTCGAATGCATGACGAAGGAATGCCTGCAGGTGCCTGGGACCACGCGCCGGTTCGCCGCCGGTCGAATCGGCTGAGGACGCACTGTCCCGTGTCAGGTAGTGAACATGTACGCCTCGATCGGGATAGGCGGACGAGAGCCTCTGCCAACCCTGGGCGAGCAGGCCGAATGCGGACGGATAGGCCCCATCATCCGCGACGAGCCTGTTGAAGGTCACGCGGTCTTCGTACTCGCTCCATTTCACCTGGTAGGCATCGACCCTGCCTGTGGTCGCGACGAGGATGTCGTCGAGCCTTCCCGCGTCGGGATCCGCCACCCTGATCCAATCCAGCCCGTCCTTGAGCAGGGCTTCGTAGATCAGCGAACCCGCGATGAGATACTGCGCTGAAAAGCCGCGAACCGCATTTCGTTCGCCATCGGCGTAGCTTTCCTGATCGTCTTTCGCGCTCATGGGAAGGACATAGCGGACTTGCGCTGCACGTCGCAGTGCGAAGAGCCTTATTCCACCGATAGATCGGCTCCCGTGATCGACCGCGTCGCGTCGGGGCCTCGGAAGCGCCCCTTCCTGTTGGGGTACCGAACCGGTTTCGGGTCCTGGGAGAAGGGGGAAAGTCGAATGGAAAAGAGACACGCGCGTGCAACGCCGCGGAGCGGGAAATGAAGGTCTCCGCGCTATCGTCGCGGGTCTTCGACCGAGGACCCGTGGTGCCGGCCTCCCAGGAGCCTTCGGAGCGTACAGCTTGAACCGTTTCACCGCGGCAACAGTGGCTGCGCGCCCTTGGAAGAACCGCCCCTCATGAAAATTTAGGAGCTCGAATTATGCGATTCGCATGGGCATCAGAATCATACCCGCCGTCATCGGCGGGAGCATCACCATTGCCGTAGTGCGTGTCATGACGACACTGAACATCGAACGGGCCGCCGAAGCCATTGGCAACGACGTGCTCCTGCTGAACGTCTGGACAAGTACAAGCCGGTTTCTCGACTACATCTTCGATCCGGCAGGGGCCTGGACGATCTGGCTGCTCCTCGGCATAGCGATAGGCGGGGCCCTCTTCAGCTACGGACGAAACTTCGAAGACGGATTGCGCGGGCAGCGGGGTGGACCACCGTTCTGGTATCTCGGCCTGCAAGCACGCGGCGTGAGGTTCGCCATCAG
>NZ_CALFQK010000040.1:0-15626 GCF_937921195.1 uncultured Salinicola sp. | reverse complement strand
GCGGCAACGACTACGCCGCCGGTGGCGCCCGGGTGACCACCCCGGCGGCGACCCCGTTCGGCGCGGCACCCGCCCTCGGCGAGCAGGTCGCGACCTATCTCTCCAGCACCGGCGGTGTGGCCGATGGCGATACCCTCTATGCCGTATGGGGTGGAGCCAACGACCTGTTCGCGGTGGCCGGCGGCGCCGACGCCCAGAGCACCATCACCACAGCGGTCACCGGCACCGCAGGCATTCTCGCCACGCTTGAAGATGCCGGCGCTCGCCATGTGCTGCTGTTCAACATCCCCGACTTCGGCCTGACGCCACGCTTCAACGGCGATCCCGCCACCAGCGCCGGCGCCACCGCGCTGGCCAGCCAGTACAACAGCGCGCTCTACGCCGCGGTCGCGGCCAGCGGCGCCGAGGTGATCCCGGTGGATACCTTCGGCCTGCTGCAGGAGGTGGTCGCCGAACCCGCCGCCTACGGCTTCACCAATGTCACCGACCGCACCTGTACCCAGACGCTGCCGCTGTGCACGCCCGATACCCTGGTCGCCCCCGGCGCCGACCAAAGCTATGTGTTCGCCGATGACGTCCACCCCACCACCGCCACCCACCGGATCATCGGCGAGTACGTGATCTCGCTGCTCGAGGCACCGCAGCAGCAGCAGTTGCTGACCCATTCGGCGCTCCTCGGCGGGCGCTCGCGGGCCAACCGGGTAGCCGAGCATCTCAACGCGGTACCGCTGGCCAACGGCCTGCGCTGGTGGGGCGATCTGCGTGCCGAGCATCAGCAGCTCGACTCCGGCGATCTGTATGACGCCAGCATGCCGGCGGGGCTGTTCGGGGTGGACTGGTATCGGGACGGACTGGTGCTGGGCGGGTTCGTCGGCTACGGCGATCAGGATGCCGACTTCGGCGACGGCCGCGGCGACTTCCAGCGCAAGGACACCACCGTCGGGCTCTTCTCCGGCTGGTATGCCGAGAGCGCCTGGGCCAATGCCCAGTTAAGCTACAGCTGGCTCGACTACGATATCGACCGCGAAGTGCAACTGGGCAGCGCGACCCGCCACCACCGCGGCTCCCCGGAGGGCAGCAACCTGACCGCCGCGCTCAACGCCGGCTACGAGTTACGCGCCTTCGCGATTCCCGAGGGCGACGTGCGCACCGGGCCGATCGCCGGTGTGACCTGGCAGCGGGTCAAACTCGACGGCTACGACGAAGAGGGCCAGGCCTCGACCTCGCTGAGCTATCCCGACCAGGACATCGACTCGCTGGTGGGCCGGGTCGGCTGGCAGATCCGCCGCCACGGGCCGACGCTCAACCCCTACCTGCAGCTCACCTACAACCACGAATTCGAGGAGAGCGAGGGGGTCGCGGCGACTCTGCAGAGTCTGCCGCAGCTGGGCGACTATCGCGTACCCAAGCTCACCTTCGACCGTGACTATGTCGAGGTCGACCTCGGGGCGCGGGCCACGCTCTGGGGCGTCGATACCCAGCTCGGCGCCAGCGTCGATCCCGACAACGCGCGCACCAGCACGCTGTTCGTGAATCTGGGCAAGCGTATCTGAACGCGCCGGAGTGCCCCGGCGCCGCGCTCAGCGCTGGGATGCGATTCAGCACCATGAGTTGGAAACGTAAGCCGGAAACGTGGGCCGGAAACAGAGACACCCCGCCGGCAAAACCGGCGGGGTGTCTCTGTTCAGGGGCTTCATCTCGAGGGCCTCTGGAGCCCTTCGGGCGTGGCACCCGAGGCGTTAAACGCTCGCCTTCAACTGCTGCGCCAGCGCCTTGTAGAGACGCGGGCCGGCGGCCATCAGGCAGCCGCCATCTTCGATGCTGGGCGAACCGTCGAGGGCACCGGTCAAGGCGCCGGCCTCCTTCAGCATCAGCGAACCGACCAAGCGATCCTGCTCTTCCAGCCCGAACACGAACACCGCGTCGGCGCGGCCGGAGGCGAATTCGATCATGTCGAGGAGCGCACAGCCGGAACCGGTCAGGGTATCGATCTGCGGCCCGAGTCGTTCGACCACGCCGAGATACTGAGGCAGCCAGCGCGAGCGGGCTTCCTGGGTCGGCCAGGCCAGCGCGACCCTGGCGCCGTTGATGCCGACCGTCTTGGACGCGCGCAGGCGTTTGCCGTTGCCCTGGGCTCCGCGGCCGCGACTGATCAGGAACTCGTCATCGCTGAACGGCGACACGATCACCGCGTGTTCCGGACGCCCCTTGACCAGGCACACCATCGAAATCGCGAACTGCCGGCTCGCCACACCGAGGTTGGACTCGCCGTGGATCGGCTCGATGTGCCACACGGTCTCCTTGTCGGTGCCCTTGCCCTCGCGATAAGGGGTATAGCGCCCGGAGATACCGTGCTGCGGATAACCGCGGGTGAGCTGATGCACGATCAGCGTCTCGGCGTTGCGCGCCGTATCCTCGAGCAGACTGGCGGTCGCGTGCTCGTCATGATTGACCTCGAGACGGTCACGGATACGAACGAATTGCTCAGCGGCGCTGCGAGCGGCACGCAGCGCATATTGAACCATCGGATGCATGGATCTGGCCTTGGGGTGTCGGAAGCTGTTAAAGAACGCCGCGCAGTCTAGCAGAAGCGCCCCTCTCCAGTCATGTTAGACTGCGGGTTTTCCCGGTTTCCACACTGCCTGATGTCCGCCTTCTCTATGCTCGACATGCTCGACCGAATTCGTATCGTCCTCATCGGTACCAGCCACCCCGGCAATATCGGTGCCGCCGCGCGCGCCATGCGCAACATGGGCCTCGAAGATCTCGCCCTGGTCACCCCGCGCTGCGACCCCAGGGACCAGGAGGCATACTCGCGCGCCTCCGGCGCCAACACCCTGGTCGATGCCGCGCGGCAATTCGACGCACTCGAAACAGCCGTCGCCGACTGCACGCTGGTGGTCGGTGCCAGCGCGCGATCGCGCCATCTGCCGTGGCCGATGGTCAGCCCGCGCGCCTTGGCGGAAGGCCTGCCGCAAGCGCTGGCCTCCGATGGCGCCCGAGTCGCACTGGTGTTCGGTCGCGAGGATACCGGCCTGACCAACGCCGAGCTGCAGCGCTGCCATCAGCACGTGCACATCCCGACCAATCCGGACTTCAGTTCGCTCAACCTGGCCGCCGCCGTGCAGGTGCTCGCCTACGAGTGCCGCCAGGCGTTTCTGGCCATGGACGAGACCGCCACGCCTGCGGTGAACACCACGACCGGCGAGATGGATCAGCCCTTCGGCGTCGAGTGGGACAACCCGCCGGCGACCCATGCCGATCTCGAGCGCTTCTTCGTCCATCTCGAGAGCACGCTGACGGCGATCGATTTCCACGACCCGGACAATCCCCGCCAGTTGATGGCACGTCTGCGCCGGCTGTTCCTGCGCGCCCATCTCGATTCGATGGAGATGAACATCCTGCGCGGCATTCTCGGCACGATCGACAAGCGCCTGCGCGAAAGACCCTGACATCGCCGGAGCACGCCGCGCGTTTTCCGGCCGCCTTCAGCCGAATGGTTGACCGTCTTACTGGGTTTTTCCATAATGCCGGCACCGATGCAGCGACAGCCGATACCCGCCGATGCGTTTGACCACCAAAGGGCGTTACGCCGTGACCGCGATGCTCGATCTGGCCCTCAATGCCGATCAGGGGCCGGTGTGCCTGGCGGACATCTCCAAGCGCCAGGACATCTCGCTCTCCTACCTGGAGCAGCTGTTCGCGCGACTGCGGCGGGCCCAACTCGTCAGCAGCGTGCGCGGGCCGGGCGGCGGTTACCTGCTGGGTCGTGCGCCGGCGGACATCTCCGTGGCGGGCGTGATCGATGCGGTCAACGAATCGGTCGATGCCACCCGCTGCCAGGGGCAGGCGGACTGCCATCGGGGCAGCAAGTGCATCACCCATCACCTGTGGTGCGATCTGTCGGACGAGATTCAGCGCTTCCTGAGCGATATCAGCCTGCAGGAACTGGTGCGCCGGGAACAGGCTCGCGGTACCGCCCGCCCCGAACCCGACGCCTTCGCCGACCACGGTGCCACGATTGCGGTGTCGACGCGCTAGCCGGGTCGTCCAGCGACTACACTTCAGCATAACGCGTCCGACGCCATTTCGACCGACTGCCAGAGATCTTCCGTGCCATGAGCGCTCCGATTTATCTCGATTACGCCGCCACCACCCCCACCGATCCGCGGGTGGCCGAGCAGATGATGCGTCATCTGACGCTGGACGGGGTCTACGCCAACCCGGCGTCGCGCAGCCACATGCCCGGATGGCTGGCCGAACAGGCGGTGGAGAACGCCCGCCGCCAGGTCGCCGACCTGATCGGCGCGGATCCGCGCGAGATCGTCTGGACCTCCGGTGCCACCGAGGCCGACAACCTGGCGCTGACCGGCTTCATGCGTGCCAACCGCGGCCGCGGTCGCCATCTGGTCACCTCGATCATCGAACACAAGGCGATCGTGGATACCGCGATCGCACTGGAAGCGGAAGGCTTCGAGGTCACCTGGCTGACACCGGGACACGATGGCCTGATCACGCCACAGCAGTTGCGCGAGGCGATGCGCCAGGACACCGTCCTGGTCTCGCTGATGGCGGTCAACAACGAACTGGGCAGCGTCAACGACCTCACCGGCCTGGCGGCCGTCGCCCACGAGTTCGGCGCACGCTTTCACGTCGACGCCGCTCAGGCCACCGGCCGGTTGGCGCTGGATGTCGGCGCGATGGGTATCGACCTGATGTCGCTATCGGCACACAAGGTCTACGGTCCCAAGGGCATCGGTGCCCTCTACGTTCGCCGCGACCCGGAACTGCGCATCGAGGCGCTGATCCACGGCGGCGGTCACGAACGGGGCATGCGTTCCGGCACCCTGCCCACCCACCAGATCGTGGGCATGGGCGAGGCGTGCGCGCTGGCACGCGACGAGGGCGATGCCGACGGCGAACACGTCCGTGCACTGCGCCAGCGGTTCCTCGACGGGCTGGCCGACTGCGGCGGCATCCACAACCACTCGCCGCAGGACCGGTCCGTGCCCAACATCGTCAATCTCGCCTTCGACGGCGTGGATGGCGAATCGCTGCTGATGGCGCTGCGCGGACTCGCCGTATCCACCGGGTCGGCGTGCAACTCGGCCAGCGTGGAGCCCTCCTACGTGCTCAAGGGGATCGGCGTGCCGCACTCCCAGGCACTGGCTTCGATCCGCTTCAGCTTTGGCCGGTTCACCTCCCTCGAAGAGATCGACGCGGCCGTGGCCGACATAAGCCGCGCCCTGAACGGCTTGCGTCAGCCGTCGAAATCCGCCGCCCTCAGTCATCGCTAGGGGAACGGCGCCAGCGCCGCTCCCTTCCGGCAAGGAGAAATATCATGCAGAACATCACCATCAGTGAATCCGCCGCCACCCAGATTCGTCATGTCCTGGAGGAGCGAGGCAGCGGCCTGGGGCTACGCGTGGCGGTCAAGCCGAGCGGCTGCTCCGGTTACAGCTACGTGCTCGACATCGCCGACGACCTGCGCGACGGCGATATCGCGTTCGAGGAACGCGGCGTCAAGGTGCTGGTGGACAAGGACGCGCTGGCGATCCTCGACGGCACCGAGGTGGACTATGTCAGCGAAGGGCTCAACCGCTTCTTCCGCTTCAACAATCCCAACGTGACCGACGAGTGTGGCTGTGGCGAGAGTTTCAACGTCTGAACCACCTCCGCATCCATGCCGTCCCGGCCCCGGCGCGGTGACGCCCGGGGTGCGTCGGTCGCGGGGTTGCGCTACAATGGCGCGATTTTTCGGCTGGCGTGTCGGCACCTCGCAAGTGCCCGCCACCCCGGCCAGCGACGATTTCGGACGGCGCGCCACCTGACGATGCGATCGGTCAGGGGCGCGTCGTCTCGCATCTTCATCACTTTTTCGTTCGCGACGATCGCGAGTGATTCACCACAGCCAGGAGACCGAAGTCATGGCCACCGAGCGTACGCTCTCCATCATCAAGCCCGATGCCGTTGCCAAGAACGTGATCGGCGACATCTACAGCCGGTTCGAGAAAGCGGGCCTGCAGATCGTTGGCGCCAAGATGCTGCACCTCTCCAAGGAGCAGGCCGAAGGCTTCTACGCCGAGCACAAGGAGCGTGGCTTCTTCGCCGACCTGGTCAGCTTCATGACCTCCGGCCCGGTGATGGTCCAGGTCCTCGAAGGCGAAGGCGCGATTGCCAAGAACCGCGAGCTGATGGGCGCCACCAACCCGAAGGAAGCCGCCCCGGGCACCATTCGCGCCGATTTCGCGTCGTCCATCGATGCCAACGCCGCGCACGGTTCCGACGCGCCGGAATCCGCCGCCCGCGAAATCGACTACTTCTTCAAGGACGACGAACTCTGCTCGCGCAGCTGATTCGTCGACCGACCGGCCTCTTGCGCCGGTCGGTCCTCCCCGTCTTCGGACCCCCCGCCACTCTCGAGCCGATGCCGTTGCTATGAGCGCTGCTACCGCTACCCCGCGCACCAATCTACTGGGGCTCTCTCGCGAGCAGATGGAGGCGTTTTTCGTCTCTCTGGGCGAGAAGAAATTTCGCGCTGCCCAGGTCATGAAGTGGATCCACCAGGAAGGTTGCGACGACTTCGAGTCGATGACCAATCTCTCCAAGCCGCTGCGTGCCCGACTGGCAGAACACGCCGAGATCCGTGGCCCGAGCGTGGTCTACGAAGGGACCTCCAGCGACGGCACCCGCAAGTGGGTGCTCGAGGTCGAGGATGGCAGCTACGTCGAAACCGTGCTGATTCCGGCCGACAGCGGCACGCGTCGCACGCTCTGCGTGTCGTCGCAGGTGGGCTGCTCGCTGGACTGCAGCTTCTGCTCCACCGGCAAGCAGGGGTTCCAGCGCAACCTGACCAGCGCCGAGATCATCGGCCAGGTCTGGGTCGCGCAGCAGCGGGCCGGCGGTCGCATGAGCGCACCGGACGGACGCCGCGCCATCACCAACGTGGTGATGATGGGCATGGGCGAGCCTCTGCTCAATTACGACAACGTGGTGCCGTCGATGAAGCTGATGCTCGACGACAACGCCTACGGTCTGTCAAAGCGCCGGGTGACGCTATCCACCTCCGGCGTCGTACCGATGATCGACAAGCTGGGCGACGATATCGACGTGAGCCTGGCCATCTCGTTGCACGCCGCCAACGACGAATTGCGCAACGAACTGGTGCCGCTCAATCGCAAGTACAACATTCGCAAGCTGCTCGATTCGTGCCAGCGCTACCTCGCCAAGTGCGGCGATGCGCGTCACATCACCATCGAGTACACCCTGATCAAGGACGTCAACGACCAGCAGGTGCATGCCCAGGAACTCGTCGCACTGCTCGACGAGCTGCCGTGCAAGATCAACCTGATCCCCTTCAATCCGTTTCCCCATTCGGGATACGAGAAGCCGTCGCGCAATCAGGTCATGCGCTTCCAGAGCTGGCTCTACGAGCTCGGACACACCGCGATGGTGCGTACGACCCGGGGCGACGACATCGATGCGGCCTGCGGGCAACTGGTGGGCAAGGTCAAGGATCGCACCAAACGGCACGAGCGCTATATCCAGTCGATCCAACTGGACGCCGACTGAATTGGCGCGTTCGCCGGAGGCGGTGGAGCGCACGCCGATTGGCCTCGGGCCAAACGGGCGTCACCTTGACTTCGCTCCGGTCCGGCGCTTTGATGGGGGCCCCAAAACCGCTTTGTTATCAGTTGCTCGGGATTCGACCTTCGGTTCGTCGCCATCCCGTAACCTGGGAGAGCCGTGAATGACTCGCCAACCTCGTCCATTTTCGATACGGCCGCTATGTATCGCGATGGGCTTGGTGTGTCTATTGGGCGGCTGCGCCACGGCGGTCTCGTCCAACGGACCGAAGCAGGACAGCCCCGAGGATGCGGCGGCAGCCTACACGCGACTCGGCAAGGCCTATCTCGCCGAAGGCAACCTGCCCCGTGCGCAGCAGGCCCTCGAGCACGCGCTGAGCCTGGACGCCCGGGACAGCGGTGCGCTCGAGGGACTGGCGCTGCTCTATCAGCGCCAGAACGATCTCGACCTGGCGGACCGGTTCTTCCAGCAAGCGCTGAACGCCGAACCCAAGGCCACGCGCATACGCAACAACTACGCGGCACTGCTGTATCAGCGCGGCGAGTACGCCAAGGCGTGCGAGCAGTTGAGCGTCGCCAGTGAAGATATCACCTATACCAATCGGGCCCAGCTTTTTGCGAATCTGGGCCAATGCGAGATGGCCAGCGGCGATGCGACTGCAGCTCGCCGGTCTTACGAGCGCGCGCTCGATATCGACGCGCGGGACGCCCGCAGCCTGCTGGCCCTGGCTCGCATCGATCATACGCAGGGTAACAACGAACGCGCCTGGGAACGCTTGCAGCGTTATTTCACCGTGGCCGGCACCAACGCCGAGAGCCTGCGCCTGGCAAGCGAGATCGCCAGCGCCCAGGGGGACTCGGCGCGTGCCGCCTTTTACCGTCAGCAGTTGGGCGGCGCCTGAGGCCAACAGACCCCGTACTCGAGTCCTGACTCGGGAAGAGATCAGAAGGATTTTCGCCAATGAGCGAAATGAACGAACCATCGACCAAGCAACACGACGCGCCCGGCCTCTCTTCCGAAACGGCAGGCGACATGCTCCGAAGCGAGCGCGAGCGTCAGGGACTCAGTCTCGAAGACGTCGCGCTGCAGCTGAATCTGCGGCCGATCGTGGTCACGGGCCTCGAGGAGGACCGCTTCGACCAGGTCCCCATCGCCGCTTATCGGCGGGGTTACGTGCGGGCCTATGCGCGCTTGCTGGGTATCGACGAGACCCGGGTCGTCGGGGCCTACGACGCCAAGCACGGTCGCGGCGACATGGAACGAAAACTGGCCCCGGTGCACACCGCGCGCGCGCCCTCCCGGGTCGGCGCCTGGATCTTTCGCCTGTTCACGCTACTGGTCATCGTCGGCCTGATTTCGCTGACGTTGCTGTGGTGGCAGAGCCGTGAGGGCAACGAGATCTTCGGAGGCGGGAGCGATGACAGCCCGATCACCGTCGACCGTCTGAACGACGATGGCGCCGGCGCTTCCGCACAAGCGCCGGATACGGAAAGCTCGGCGATGACGCCCAACACCGATACGCAACTGCCGCCGCTGCCCACACAGCAGAACACGCCGTCGGCCGGGGCTGACGCCTCGACGGACGGCGCCGGGTCCACGGATAGCGGTGCCGGCAATGACACCGGCGTTTCCGCGTCGGCGGAGACGACGACGCCGAGTGGTGACGAACGCCAGGCCCAGCAGCTCGGCTCGACGGCCAACGATGTGGTCGCGTCTTCCACGGCTTCCACGGCGCCGTCCGATGATGAGGCGACGCCAGCCGCGGCCAGCGACGATACGCTCTCCCTGACTTTCAACGAAGAGTCATGGACAGAGATCTACGATGCCAACGACGACCGGATTTTCAGTGGTCTGCAGTCCGCCGGCAGTCAGGCGAGCGCGGAAGGCGATCCCCCCTTCCGGCTGACCATCGGCAACGCCAGCGGCGTGAGGCTCCGGTACCGCGGTGAATCGGTCGATCTGAGCCAATACACGGGCGGCAACAACGTCGCCCGCTTTACCCTGGGAGACTGAGAAGCGCCATGAATATGCCATCTCCGATCACCCGCCGAACCTCCCGACAGATCCATGTCGGTGATGTCCCCGTCGGTGGCGGCGCGCCGATTGCCGTCCAGAGCATGACCAATACCGACACCAACGACGTCGCCGCCACCGTCGCCCAGATCCAGCGCCTTCAACAGGCCGGCGCCGACATCGTGCGCGTCTCGGTACCGGACATGGACGCCGCCGAAGCCTTCGGCAAGATCAAGCGCCAGGTCAGCGTTCCGCTGGTGGCGGATATCCATTTCGATTACAAGATCGCCCTGCGGGTGGCCGAGCTCGGGGTCGACTGCCTGCGCATCAACCCCGGCAACATCGGCCGCGAGGATCGTGTGCGGGCGGTGGTCGACGCGGCGCGCCATCACGGCATCCCGATCCGTATCGGCGTCAATGCCGGTTCGCTGGAGAAGGATCTGCAGAAGAAGTATGGCGAGCCGACCCCGGAGGCGCTGGTCGAGTCGGCCATGCGCCACATCGACCATCTCGACCGGCTCGACTTCCCCGACTTCAAGGTCAGCGTCAAGGCCAGCGACGTGTTCATGGCGGTGGCCGCCTACCGGCTGCTGGCCAAGCAGATCGAGCAGCCGCTGCATCTGGGCATCACCGAAGCCGGCGGCCTGCGCTCCGGCACGGTGAAGTCCTCCATCGGCCTCGGCATGCTGCTGATGGATGGTATCGGCGATACCATCCGCGTCTCCCTGGCCGCCGATCCGGTGGAGGAGATCAAGGTCGGCTTCGATATGCTGAAGAGCCTCAAGCTGCGCGCCAAGGGCATCAACTTCATCGCCTGCCCCAGCTGCTCGCGCCAGAACTTCGATGTCATTGCGACCATGAACGCCCTCGAGGAGCGCCTCGAGGACATCATGACGCCGCTGAACGTCTCGGTCATCGGCTGCGTGGTCAACGGCCCCGGCGAAGCCAAGGAGACCGACATCGGTCTCACCGGCGGCAGCCCGGCCAACCTGGTCTACATCGACGGCAAGCCGGCGAGCAAGCTGCGCAACGATCATCTCGTCGACGACCTCGAAGCGCTGATCCGCGAGAAGGCGAAAGAGAAAGAGAGCCGCGCAGGCGACCTGATCGCCCGCGAGGCGTGAATCCAGCGCGCACGAGCTCGCATGCGTGACCGTGAGGCTTGACGCCCCGCGGCTCACCATCAGAGAGTAACCGACGAACGCCCAGGCGGGTGCCTGCGGCGTTTTGCTATAGGCAGGAGTGTCAGTTGAGCAACAAACTACAGGCCATTCGCGGCATGAACGATCTGCTGCCGGATCGGTCGCCCGCGTGGCAGTATCTCGAGCGGCAGCTGCGCTCACTGGTGGACCGCTACGATTACCGCGAGATCCGCACCCCGATCGTCGAACAGACCGCCCTCTTCGCCCGCTCCATCGGCGAGGCGACCGACGTGGTCGAAAAGGAGATGTACACCTTCGACGACCGCAATGGCGAAAGCCTGACGCTGCGCCCGGAAAACACCGCTGCCGTCGTGCGAGCGGCGATGGAACATGGCCTGCTGCACAACCAGACGCAGCGGCTTTGGTACATGGGGCCGATGTTCCGCTACGAGCGTCCGCAGAAGGGCCGCTACCGCCAGTTCCACCAGGTCGGCATCGAGGCCTACGGCATGGCCGGCCCCGATATCGACGCCGAGATCATCCTGCTCTCCGCTCGTCTCTGGCGCCAGCTCGGCATGGCCGAACACGTCACCCTCGAACTCAATTCACTGGGTACGCCGGAGGCGCGCGCCGCCTATCGCGACTCCCTGGTCGCCTATTTCGAGTCCCATCGCGAGGTGCTCGACGAGGATTCCCTGCGCCGGCTGACGACCAATCCGTTGCGGATCCTGGACTCCAAGAACCCCGCCATGGCCGAGATGCTGGCCGGGGCGCCGCAGTTGCTGGACCACCTCGACGACGCCTCCCGCCAGCATTTCGAGCAGTTGAAATCGACGCTCGATGCCGCCGGTGTCGGCTATCGCATCAACCCCCGGCTGGTCCGTGGGCTCGACTACTACTCGCGCACCGTGTTCGAGTGGACCACCACCGCCCTCGGCAGCCAGGGCACCGTCTGCGGCGGCGGGCGCTACGACGGCCTGGTCGAACAGCTCGGCGGCAAACCGACGCCGGGCGTCGGTTTCGCCATCGGCCTCGAGCGCCTCATGCTGCTGCTCGATACCCTCGACCTGATCCCCGCGGAAGCCCACGGCGGCGCCGACGCCTATCTGCTGGCGATGGGCGATTCGGCGGAGCGCAACGCGATAGGGCTCGGCGAGCGCCTCCGCGATGCTCTGCCAGCGCTGCGACTTCAGGTACACTGCGGCGGCGGCAGCTTCAAGAGCCAGATTCGTCGGGCCGATCGCAGCGGCGCCCGGGTCGCGCTGATCCTCGGCGAGGACGAGATCGAAAAGGGCTGCCTGACGATCAAGCCGCTGCGCGAGGATGGCGAGCAGCAGACACTCGAACTGGACGACGCCATTGCCTGGCTGGACCGCCAGTTCCCCTGAAGCCTGAACGGGTACCGGCAGCCGCATGACTGCCGACGAACGCAGAAGGAGACCGCCCGTGGCGGAGCTTAGGACCGAAGAAGAGCAACTGGACGCGATCAAACAGTGGTGGAAGTCGAACGGCAGCGCGCTGCTGGTGGGTATCGCCGTCGCCGCCGCCGGCGTCTTCGGCTGGCATGCCTGGCAGCGCTATGAGGCAGGCCAGTCCGCCGAGGCGTCCAATGCCTACCAGCAGCTGATCGCCATCGCCAGCAGCGACACGCTCGACGACAACGCCCGCACGCAGGCCTTCAGCCTGGCGGATGGCTTGCAGAGCGATCATGGCAGTACGCTCTACGCCGACCTGGCCGGCCTGCTGGAAGCCAAGATCGCCATCGGCGCCGACGACACGGACCGCGCTCGCCAGGCGCTCAACGATGTCGCCGACGGCAGCGATCGCCCCTACATGAAGGGCCTGGCACGCATCGACCTGGCGCGTCTTCAGATCGCCAGCGACGATCCGGACGCGGCGCTGAAGACACTCGAGGAAGCCGTGCCAGGTGCGCTCGAGGCGCAGCGCCAGAACGTCCTCGGCGACGCCTTCGTCGCGCTGGAACGCCCGGACGATGCGCGCAAGGCCTATCGACAGGCGCAAAGTCTGGCCCAGGATGCTGACCAGACGATCTACGGCCTGCAGCTCAAGCTAGACGATCTCGGTGCGGAGGACGCCACCTGATGAAACTGACTCACCTACTTCTGCCCCTGGGACTGACCGCCACACTGCTGGCCGGTTGTGCCGGTAGCGTCGAACCGCAGTACCCCCCCAAGGAGCTCCAGGACTTCACCCCCAAGGTCAGCCTCGAAGAGCGCTGGGACCAGGGTATCGGCGAAGGGCTGGGCCGCGCCCGCTATCCGCTCACGCCGATCGTCGACGACGGGACCCTCTATGCCGTCGACGAAACCGGCGATCTGCGTGCGATCGATACCGAAAGCGGCGACACCCAGTGGGAGGTCGAGTTGGGGACGCCCATCTCCAGCGGCATCGGCGCCGACGGTGGCCGTCTCTACATCGGCACGCGCAACGGCGAGGTGCTGGCCGTGGATCGCAAGGACGGCAGCGTCGACTGGAAATCGCGGGTCTCCAGCGAGGTGCTGGCCGCTCCCCAGGTCAACAGCGAGCTGGTGGTGGTACAGAGCGTCGACGGCGCCGTCACCGCGCTCAACCGGCTGGATGGCGACGAGCGGTGGGTCTACTCCAGCTCGCAGCCGGCACTGACGCTGCGCGGCACCGGCGCTCCCCGCGTCATCGAGCCGGTCTCCTTCGCCGGCTTCGCCAACGGCCGCCTGGTGACGCTGGACAATCGCAGCGGTCAGCCGCTGTGGGACATGCGCGTCGCCGTGCCGAAGGGCCGTACCGAGGTCGACCAGCTCGTCGACCTCGACGGCCAACCGGTACTGACCCAGGACGGGCGTCTATTCGTGACCAGCTACAACGGCCGCCTGCTGGCGCTGGAAGCCACCTCCGGCAAGGTGCTGTGGGAACACGAGGAGTCCAGCTACCTGACGCCGCTGCTCGTCGGCAACTATCTGTTCACGGTCAACGCGGCCAGCCACGTGATCGCGATCGACGCCGACACCGGCCGGGTGATGTGGGATTCCGACACCCTCGAAGGCCGCTCGCTGACCGCGCCGTCGTTCGTCGACGGCAACATCGCGGTGGGCGACTACCAGGGCTACATCCACCTCATCGATGCCGCCACCGGCGAGATGAATGGGCGCGTGCATGTCGGTGGCGACGGCCTGACACTGCCCCTGCTCACCGGCGATCGCCGTCTCTATGCGCTGGGCAACGATGGCACCCTGGTCGCCTACGACCTGAAGACGCTTTCCGACCAGAACTGATCGGCACCGGCGTCAGCGCTTCGGCCCCGCTCTGGCGGGGCCGAGTTCGTTGGAAGGAACGAAAGCGACCGGGTTCGGACTTCACGCTTTTCGCATGCTAGAATGCCCGGCTATCAAGCGGTCGTATCGGGCTCCCTCACCGCCCCTCCCACCGGCCGTCCACCTTGTCACCGCCTTTTTTGCGAATCGCCATGAACCCCGTTATCGCCCTGGTTGGCCGACCCAACGTCGGCAAGTCGACGCTTTTCAATCGCCTGACACGCACTCGCGACGCGCTGGTGGCCGATTTCCCCGGTCTGACCCGTGACCGCAAATACGGTAGCGGCCAGCTCGGCGACAAGACCTACACCGTGATCGACACCGGCGGCATCAGCGGCGACGAGCAGGGTATCGATGCGGCCATGGCGGAGCAGTCGCTGACCGCCATCGACGAGGCCGACATTGTGCTGTTCATGGTCGACGGACGCGCCGGGCTGATGCCAGCCGACCAGGCGATCGCCAACCACCTGCGCGTCAACCAGAAGAAGACCTGGCTGGTGGTGAACAAGACCGACGGCCTCGAGGAGCACACCGCGATGGCCGACTTCTGGGCACTCGGCCTGGGTGATCCGCGCCCGATCGCCGCCTCCCACGGTCGCAACGTCACCACGTTGATCGACGAGGTGCTGGAACCCTTCCCCGAGCGCGATCCGAACGCTGGCCCGGCTGGCCATCACCCCGGCATCCACATCGGCGTCATCGGCCGGCCCAACGTCGGCAAGTCGACGCTGGTCAACCGCATGCTGGGCGAAGAGCGCGTAGTGGTGTTCGACGAGGCCGGGACCACCCGCGACGCCATCGAAGTGCCCTTCGAGCGGCGTGGCAAGCCTTATGTGCTGGTCGATACCGCGGGTGTGCGGCGGCGCAAGAACGTCAGCCTGATCGCCGAAAAGTTCTCGATCATCAAGACCCTGGAAGCGATCAAGGAGTGCCACGTCGCGATCATGGTGCTGGACGCCCGCACCGGCCTGGTGGAGCAGGACATGCACCTGCTCGACTACGTGCTCAGCAGCGGACGCGCGCTGGTGCTGGCAGTCAACAAGTGGGATGGCCTGGAAGGGGAAGCGCGGGAGAAGATGCGCTCGGACATCAAGCGTCGGCTCGGGTTTGCCGACTACGCCGAGCTGCACTTCATCTCGGCCTTGCACGGTACCGGCGTCGGCGACCTCTACAAGTCGGTGGACAAGGCGTTCGACAGCGCCAACAGCCACTGGTCGACCAACCGGCTGACCTCGATCCTGCAGGATGCCGTCAGCGAGCATCAGCCGCCGATGATCAATGGACGCCGGATCAAGCTGCGCATGGCCCACCAGGGCGGCAGCAACCCGCCGATCATCGTCGTCCACGGCAACCAGACCTCGTCGTTGCCAGAGGCCTACAGGCGTTATCTCACCAACACCTTCCGCAAGGTACTGAAGGTGCGAGGCACGCCAATTCGATTCGAATTCCGTTCGGGCAACAACCCCTACGACAACCAGGCCGGCGCCAGCGACCGGGAAAAGGCGCGCGAGCGCCAGCTGAGCCGAACCCGCGAGGCAAGAAAGAACCGCCGCTGATCCACTGCGCGAGGCAAGGC
>NZ_CALFQK010000039.1:0-4816 GCF_937921195.1 uncultured Salinicola sp. | reverse complement strand
GCCAACTGACGAAGCGGTAGCCCTCGCCCTGCGGCTGCCAGCCGATCACCCGCTGGCGCGCGCGGGCGACGTCCGCGGCCAGGCGGAACGCGCCGGCCAGCTCGCGCGCCTCGCGGTCGAGCCTCTCGCCGGGGCGCGTACCCGCCAGCCAGGCCACGGCGAGACTTGATCCCAGGGCGATGATCACGATCACCACCAGCAGCTCGATCAGCGAGAAGCCCCGGGCGCCACGAGACCTCACAGCATCCAGTTGCCGATGTCGGCATCGATGCCCTCGCCGCCGGGCTGGTCGTCGGCGCCCAGGCTGTAGAGATCGACCCGGCCGTGCTGGCCGGGGCTGGCGTAGTGATAGGGGTTGCCCCAGGGGTCCTCGGGCAGGCGCCGGATATAGCCGTCTTCGCGATAGTTGTCCGGCTGCGGGTCGCTGGTGGGGCGACTGACCAGCGCCGCCAGCCCCTGTTGGGTGGTGGGGTAGCGGTAGTTGTCGAGACGGTACATGTCGAGGGCCTGCTCGAGGGTCGAGAGATCGGCGCGCGCCTTCTGCTGCATGGCGTCGTCCTGATTGCTCAGCACATTGGGGGCGACGATCGCCACCAGCAGGCCGATGATGAAGATCACCACCATGATCTCGAGCAGGGTGAAGCCGGACTGGTGGCCGGGGCGGGGAGCGCGTGTCATGCCGTTTCCTCTGTTGTTGCAGATGGGCTGATGGCGGATGGGCGCTGACGGCGTATGGCCTGCAGCGCGCGATATCGTCGATGGCGGCGCGCTGGGCGTCACAGCGCCACGCTGCCGTTGAGCTGCATGATCGGCAGCAGGATGGCGAGCACCACCGTCAGCACCACCGCGCCCATGACCAGGATCATCAGCGGCTCGAAAAGCGCCAGGGCCATGTCGACACGGCGGTTGAAGGTGCTCTCCTGGGCATCGGCGATGCGCTCGAGCATGCTGTCCAGGGTGCCGCTGGCCTCGCCGCTGGCGACCATGTGCAGCAGCGAGGGCGAGAAGCGCCCCGACTCCTGCATCGCCCGATGCAGGCTGACCCCGCTCTCGACGCGCTGCTCGATCAGCGCCACCGCCTCGCGCATGCCGTGGTTGCCCAGGGTGTCGCGGCTCACCCGCAGCGCCTCCAGCAGGGCGATGCCGCTACGCGTGAGGATCGCCAGGGTGCGGGTCAGGCGCCCGGTGTCGAGCAGCCGGATCAGCTCGCCCAGGCGCGGCAGGCGCAACAGCAGGGCGTCGAGCCGCGCCCGCGGTGCCGGGCGGCGCAGCACGCGTAGCGCCAGCGGCAGGCCCAGCAGCAGGAGGGCGAGCAGCCACGGCCCCAGACTCAGCATCAGGTGGGAAAGAGCGATCATCAGCCGGGTCAGCCACGGCAGTGCCATGTCGGAGCGCTCGAACTGCTGCGCCAAGCGTGGCACCACCCAGGTCATCAGCCCGCTCACCACCGCCAGCGACACCCCCGCCAGCACCAGCGGATAGACCAGTGCGGTGCGCGCCTTCTGGCGCTGCGCCTGGACCCGCTCCAGATGGTCGGCCAGGCGTTCGAGCACCAGCGCCAGGCGCCCGGTGCGTTCGCCGGCGGCGACCAGCGAGCGGTAGAGCAGATCGAAGCTCGCGTGGGGCTTTAGGCTGTCGGCCAGCGAGTGGCCCTCGCGCACCCGGTTGCCCACCGCCAGCAGCAGCGCCCGTTCGCGCTGGCGCTCGGCCTGGCGGGTGAGGGCGTCGAGGGCGTCGCTGAGCGGGATGCCGGCGTCGATCAGCGTCGCCAGCTGGCGCGTGAGCAGCGCCAGGCTGGTGGTATCGAGGCGCCCGCGGCCTGCGCTGCGACCTGGGGCATCGGCGCCCCGCACCAGCGCCAGCCGGCGCGGGAACAGGCCGCGCTCGTGCAGCAGCTGGCGCGCCTGGCGCTCGCTCTCGGCCTGCAGCACGTCGCGCTGGCGGCGGCCGTCGGGGCTCAGGGCCAGATAGCGATAGGTGGGCATCGACTCTCCCCAGTAGCGATGTCGATATGGCGCCCGTCACGCATCGCGACGGTCATGACGAGCATCGATGGCGCCGTAGTCTGACCCACGGACGATGGCAGTTTGAGGTCAGCGCGGGCCGCGCGCTCAGCGATGGATCGCACGCAGCACCTCGTCGAGGGCGGTCTCGCCCGCCGCCAGCCGCGCCAGCGCCGCCTGCGCCAGGCTCTGGGCGCCGGCCTGGCCGAAGGCGTACTCGGCCAGCGCCGCCTCGGGGGCGCGCTCGTGGATCAGGCCGGCCAGGTGGGCGTCGATGGGGATGAACTCGTAAAGACCCAGGCGCCCGCGATAGCCGCTGTGGTCGCAGCTCTCGCAGCCCTGGGGCTCGGCCAGGCGCGGTAAGGTCTCGATGCTGGGCAGCCACTGGGCGTCGTCGGCGCGGCGCGGGCGCCACTCGCTGCAGGCCGGGCACAGCCGGCGCACCAGGCGCTGCGCCATCACCCCCTTGAGGCTGGTCGCCAGCAGGAACGGCTCGATGCCCATGTCGCGCAGCCGCGCGATCGCCCCCAGCGCGCTGTTGGTGTGCAGGGTCGAGAGCACCAGGTGGCCGGTGAGACTCGACTGCACCGCGGTGGCGGCGGTCTCCAGGTCGCGGATCTCGCCGATCATGATCACGTCCGGGTCCTGGCGCAGGATGGCGCGCAGGCCGCGGGCGAAGGTGAGTCCGGCGTGGGGATTGACCGGGGTCTGGCCGATACCCGGGATGGCGTACTCCACCGGGTCCTCGACGGTGAGGATATTGCGGCTGCGGTCGTTGAGCGCATTGAGGCTGGCGTAGAGGGTGGTGGTCTTGCCCGAACCGGTGGGCCCGGTGTTGAGCAGGATACCGTTGGGCTGCTGGAGCACCCGACGATAGCGCTCGAGCACCGCCGGCGGCATGCCCAGACGGTCGAGGTCGAGCAGGGCGGCGTGCTTGTCGAGCAGACGCATCACCACCCGCTCGCCGTGGATACCGGGCAGGGTGGAGACGCGGATGTCGACGTCACGCCCGGCGGCGCGCACCGTGATGCGACCATCCTGGGGCTGGCGCTTTTCGGCGATGTCGAGCCGCGCCATCACCTTGATCCGCGAGATCAGCACCGGCGCCAGCACTCGCGGCGGGCGTAGCGCCTCGCGCATGGCGCCATCCACCCGCAGGCGGATCACCAGCTCGCGCTCGAAGGGCTCGACGTGAATGTCCGAGGCGGACAGGCGCAGGGCCTCGGAGAAGACGCCGTTGATCAGCCGGATCACCGGCGCCTCGTTCTCGCTCTCGAGCAGATCCTCGGCCCGCGGCAGCTCCTGCATCAGGCTGTCGAGGTCGACGTGCTCGGCCAGGCCCTCCAGCAGTGCCGCGTTGTCGGCACGCTCGCCGTCGTGCAGCGCGGCCAGACGCGCCTCGAAGGTGTCGCCGTCGAGCCACTCGCAGCCCTCGGCGCGGCCCAGGCGACGCTGGATGTCCTGCAGCACCTCGAGCTGCAGCGGCGATGGCGTGTCGCGGCACAGCAGGCGGTAGCCATGGATGCCCGGGGCCAGCGCCACCCCGGCGCGCTTGGCCAGTCGGTAGGGTAGCGGCGCGACGCTATCGTCACTGGCGACGAATGTCGGTGTCGCGGTCATGGCGCCAGGCTCCCCAGGCGGCTGCGCTGATCGGGGAAGAGTGCGCTCCAGCGCGGCTGACCCGGTGAGGCCGGCGCCGCGCCATCCCCATCACCCGTTCCCGCGCCAGCCGACGACCTGCCGGCGGCGACCGTGCTGGCCACCTCCCAGGGCGCCAGCGCCTGATCCTCGTCGAAGCCGGCGAGCAGCTGCTGGGCGCGCATGTAGCGGTACTTGTCGGCGGTGGCGCTGTCCATCTGGGCGGCGTCGCGGAGCACCCGGGCGCGGATGAATACCATCAGGTTGCGCTTCTCCTGCTCGTCGCGGTTGTACTGGAACAGCTTGCCGATCAGCGGGATGTCGCCCAGCAGCGGTACTTGTGCCGAGGTCGAGTTGCCAGCGTTGCTGATCAGCCCGCCGAGCACCACGATGCCGCCGTCGCGGGTGATCACCGAGGTCTCGATCTCGCGCTTGTTGGTGACCACGTCGGAGGCCTGGACGTTGGGGTCGATCGACGACACCTCCTGGACGATATCCATGCGGATGGTGTTGTCGGAGCTGATCGAGGGGCGGATGCGCAGGCTGACCCCGATGTCCTCGCGCTGGATGATCTGGTAGGGGTTCTCGTTGAAGGTGGTGGAGCCGGTGACGAAGGGCACCTCTTGGCCCACCAGGATATAGGCCTGGGCGTTGTCGAGGGTGGTCAGCGAGGGGGTCGACAGCAGGTTGGTCTCGCTGTCGCTCTGCAGCGCGCCGAGCAGGGCGGCGAAGCTCACCCCGCTGTCGCTGATCCGGCCGACGCCGGCGCTGGCCCCGGTGATGCTGCCGAGCAGCCGCGACAGCTGGCTGGTGTCGTTGCGCGCGGCGGCGCCGGCGATGGCGTTGATCCCCGGCTGGCCGTCGGCGGCGTAGTTGAAGCCGCCCACCGGCACCGTGCCGCTGCCGGAGAGATCGCCGAACAGCCACTGCACGCCGAGGCGCTTGGCGCGGGACTCGGTGATCTCGGCGATGATCGCCTCCACCGCCACCTGGGCGCGGCGGATGTCGAGCTGCTTGATGATGCTGGCGTAGGCGTCGAGCCGCGCCGGTGGGCCGATCAGTACCAGCGCGTTGGTCGAGGGGTGGACGGCGAAGCCGACCGCGTCGTCGCCGCTGCCGAGGGTGCCGGCGACCGCGGCGTTGCGGCTGGTGGCGTCCGGCAGTGCCGGCAGCCC